>NZ_CP068419.1:1225000-1352500 GCF_016757795.1 Gluconobacter sphaericus
CGGGCTCTATGAATTGAAAACCTGCTGATAGAAAGCGAGTTCCCGTTGCAGGGCGTCTTCTATGGTTTCGCGGGCGCGGAAGCCATGGGCTTCCTCCGGATAGACGTGCAGGGCGGAATGTTCGAGTTTTGTGCGCATGGACTCCGCCTGTGACAGGGGGACGACCTTATCTGCGCCGCCATGCAGGAACAGGACGGGAACGGAAATTCCGCCTGCCTGCGTGATGGGAGAACGTTTCAGATACACCGCCTCGTCTTCGGGATAGGGGCCGATCAGGCCGTCCAGATAGCGGGCTTCGAATTTGTGGGTTTCTTCGGCGAGAGCGCGCAGATCCGTGACGCCATAGAGGGACGTTCCGGCAGCGAAGAGGTCTGACTGTGCAAGAGCCCCCAGGACAGTCAGGCCGCCGGCGCTGCTGCCGCGGATGACGCAGCGGGCTGGGTCGGCGAGGCCGCGGTCGAGAACGGCCTTCACGCCGGCGAGACAGTCTTCGATATCCGCGACGCCCCACTGCCCGTCCAATGCTTCACGATAAGCACGGCCGAAGCCGGTTGAGCCGCGATAATTGACGTCGAGGACGGCGAAACTGCGCGAGGTCCACCACTGCACCTTGAAGGCGAAGGACGGATTGGCGCGGCCGGTCGGGCCGCCATGCGCCATGACGACGAGTGGGGGTTTTTCTCCTTCCCGCAACGCGCTGGTGCTGCTGGCTGGGGCGTAGAACAGGGCGTGGGCCTGTGCGCCGTTGGTGGTCGGAAAGGTCAGGGGTGTGGGAGTTGCGATATCGGCTTTCGTAACACCGGGCGGGAGTGTGACGCTATTGCGGAAGCGGTCGCAGGGCTCGCCAATGCGGCCTGTGGCGATGGCTGCTGGGGCATCGGCGGGGGAGTCGATCCAGGCGAAACGTCCGTCTTCGAGCGGTTGCGGGACGTTGACGGGGGTGCCGAGGGAGACATCCGTCCAGCAGCCGTTGTCTTCCAGCAGGACGTGATTGAGGCCGTGGCGGATGCCGAGGGCCAGCAGGCGGTTTCCGGGCAGGGGCGCCATGCTGCGCTGTCCGAATACCCAGTGCGGCAGGCCGATTTCGGCATTGGCGCCGTCTAGGGAGTGGGGGTGCCAGTCTGTATCGTCATGGGAAAAGCGGATGGGGGTCCAGCGGCCCGAGGCGTCGGACGTTGCGTAGAGCGTGCAGTCAGGGGACCAGCAGGGTTCGATGATGCTGCATGGTTCGGGCCCGGTCAGGTCGGTGACGGGGCCGAGCGTGCCGGTTGTGCGATCAAAGGGGGCGACGCAGAGGGTTGTGACGGTCCAGGGCATGGCCGGGTCGTTCCAGCTGAACCATGCGAGGAAGCTTCCGTCGGGTGAGGGGCGGGGGGCGGCGTAGAAATCCGCCCCTTCCGCCAGAACGGTTTCGCGTCCGTCAGAACGAACATGGACGAGAGCTGCGGCGGGCACGCCCTCACCATGAGCTTCGCGGACACAGAATACGGCGTCGGATGTGGGATCGAAGGTGAGATCAGCGTAGCGGTGTTCGGGGGTTTCGCCAGCTTCGGCCCATTGCGTGGCGGTGGCGCCATCGCTGAACCAGACCCCACCGCGTTTGCGATCACTGAAAACGACCTGCGGGACACCCTTCTTCAGGCGCACATTCCATGCGCCGCCGCCATATTCGTGCACGCGGGTGCCGACCGAGTAGCCGGGCGGGATCAGGTCGTGGATCTTTCCGTCCGGATTACGGCCCGTGATGACGGAGCGGCCCTGTTCATCCGGGCGGCTTTCAAGCCAGAAGGTCCAGTTCCCAGCAGTGCGGAGTTCGGAGAACGACAGCGTGCGACCCGCCACCAGTTCGGGCGTCACCCAGGACGGCCAGTTTCCCGATACAGAAGGGTTGGCTATGGGGGAAGGCGATGTCGTCATTTCTCATCCTGTCTCCGATGCCGTAGTATCGTAGCCGGTGGCACTCTCTTCCGCCACAGCTTGAACAGGACCAGGACACTGTTTCATCTCAGTCATTTTCTCGATCACATGCTGGTGCAGTATGGCTATGGCGTCGTCGGCATCACCGTCATGTTCGAGAGCATGGGCCTTCCTCTTCCGGCAGAAAGCGTCATCATCGCCGCTTCGCTCTACGCGGGTAGCACCCATCATCTGGAAATCCGCTGGATCGCGCTCGCGGCCGTCCTTGGCGCCATCATGGGCGACAATATCGGCTATCTGATCGGCCATCACTTCGGTTACGGCATTCTGAAAAAGCACGGCCAGAAAGTCGGTCTGACCGAAGAGCGGCTGATGCTGGGGCGGTATCTGTTCCGCAGGCATGGCGGGATCGTCGTGTTTCTGGGGCGTTTCGTCGCGGTGCTGCGCGTGTTCGTGGCATTGCTGGCAGGAGCGAACCGGATGCCCTGGCATTCGTTCCTATTTTTCAATGCACTCGGTGGCATCTGCTGGGCCGGTGGCTATGCCTTTGTGACCTATGAGCTTGGCAAGCAGATCGAGAAAATCACCGGGCCGGTCGGGATCGCCATGGCGGTCGTGGGAGTCTGCTGTCTGATCGGGGCGCTCGTTTTTCTCAAGAAGAACGAGAAGCGCCTGACGGATGAGGCGCTCCGGCAGGCCGAGGAAGACGAAAAGCGCGATGAATCGCGTGTGGACAAGAAACCGAGCTGACACAGACTGGAAGGACAGACGTCATGACACAGCCCGCCGCTCCCGCATGGTCCACGGACTCTCCTGAACGTCTGGACGGAAAGACGGCGCTCATCACCGGATCGACCGGGGGACTGGGGTTTGAGGTGGCCTGCGGGCTGGCGAAACAGGGCGCTGCAATCGTGCTGAGCGGTCGCAGTCATGACAAGGGACAAGCGGCGCTGGCACGGCTTCATGAGCGCGTGCCGTTCGTCAAAGCGCGGTTCGAACTACTGGATCTGGCGTCTCTGGCCGGGATCGAGGCGTTTGCATCCGCGATGCGCAGCCGGGGCGAGCCGATCCATCTTCTGGCGAACAATGCTGGGGTCATGGGGCCTGCAACGCGTCTGACGACGAAAGACGGGTTCGAGTTGCAGTTCGGCACCAACCATCTCGGGCATTTCGCTCTGACCGGACGGCTGCTGCCATTACTGGCGGCGGGGAATGCGACGGTCATGACGGTGGCATCTCTGGCGGCGTTGAAGGGAGAAATCCCGTTCGGTGATCTGAATGCGCGGCATTCCTACAATCCGATGGTGCGGTATCGTCAGAGCAAGCTGTCCAACCTGCTGTTTGCGCTCGAACTTAGCCGCCGGTCCGCTAAAGCGCCCTGGCCCATCCACTCGCGTGCGGCGCATCCAGGCTGGGCGGCAAGCGATATTGTCGCAAATAACGGCAATCTGGACCAATCCACGAACAAGGCCGCGCGGTTCATGCGTAGTCTGGCGCGCAGTGTCGCCAAGCCGGTGTTTCACGCCATGGGGCAAACCGTCGAGGAAGGCGCGTGGCCGCTGCTCTATGCCCTTGCCAGCCCGCAGGCGCGTGACGGCAGCTATTACGGTCCGCAGGGACCGGGGGAGCGCCGTGGTGTTCCGGGAATTGCGGGGCTTCCGGCTCTGGCGCATGTACCCGAACTGGCCGCGCGTCTGTGGACCGTCTCGGAACAAATGACCGGCGTGAAATACGGCCTGATCTGAAAGTCAAAAAAGTTTTTGGTGAAGCTTTTTTCAAAAAGCTTCAAAGACCGTCACCTTTTTGAAAAAAGGCGACACCCAAAAACTTTTATTCGGGATCTTTCTCAAGGGCGGACGATGATCATGATGACGATGACCATCATCAGGATGGTGGGGACTTCGTTGGCGATGCGGTAGAATTTTTCCTGGTGCTGGTTGCGGTCTTCGGCGAAACCGCGACGCCATGTTCCGCAGGCACCGTGAAATCCTGCGAGACCGAAGACGCAGATCAGCTTCGTCCACCACCAGCCCGCATTCCAGTCGATCAGTCCGGGAATGGAGGCCAGGGCACCGCCTGCGAGGAACGTCACGATCATGGCGGGCGTCATGATCTGGCGCAGAAGCTTGCGCTCCATGACCTTGAACCGCTCGCTCTCGTCAGAACCCGGTACCACCTGACAGTGATAGACATACAGACGCGGGAGATAAAATGTCCCGGCCATCCAAGCGATGAACGCCATGATGTGCAGGGACAGGATCCAGCTCTGATACGTCGCGAGAAAGTCAGTCATGCGGGTTTCTGGCTTTCCAGCGTCCGGCGGAGCAGCGGTACCAGCTCGTCCAGATGGGCGATACGGACCGAACCTTCGACGGGCCAGAAGGACGGGGCAGGCATGTCTTTGGGGCGAAGAAGCACACAGGCCATGCCAGCCTTCCAGGCGGCTTCTGCTCCAGTATCGCTGTCTTCGATCACAACACAGTTTTCTGGCAGGATGCCTTCGGCTTTTGCAGCGTACAGATAGACATCCGGTGCAGGCTTCGGGCATCCCATATCATTGGCGGAATGTACGCGGTTTTCCGGGAAATACTGCGACATTTCGGTACGATCGAACTTGGCGTCCATCTCCCGGATGGAAGAATTCGAGCCAACCCGGACCGGCATTCCCAAAGCCCGCATATCTGTCAGCATTTTGAGCGCTCCACCTACAGGTTCTGCGATTTTTTGCATCATCTGTACGAGATTTTCGCGCAGTTTGAATGCCGTTTCATCGGGCAAGGAATGGCCAAGTTCCTGCTCGAGTTCTTTCACGACCTGCGGCAACGCCATGCCCGCGAAGCGCTTATGCGCCTCGTCGTCCGAAATGGGCACCCCCTTGGAGCGGGCGAATTCCGCCGTAGCCCGGCAGGAGGGGCCTTCGCTGTCCACGAGGACGCCGTCACAATCGAAAATGACCAGTTTCAGTTGGCCTGCTGGGTCCAGAGCGGTGGTCATACGGAGCGTACCGCCTCAACGAGGGCTGCAACATTTTCGGGCGGCGTGTGCTGCATGACACCATGTCCGAGGTTGAAAACATGAGGTTTTCCGCGCATCGCGTCCCGGATAGCCTGGGCTTCACGGATCATTTTCTCACCGCCAGAGAACAGGATCATTGGATCCATATTGCCCTGAAGCGTCAGGCCGGGGACGGCTTTGGCCAGCAGTTCGGAGATCTGTGCCGGATCGGCGACCGTGTCGAGCGCCAGCGTGTTAATTCCGGTTTTCTGCGCATATTCCCGGACCATGATACCGCCGAGGCGCGGGAAACCGATGATCGGAGTCTTGGGATGACGGGTGCGGATGTACTCGACAATCTGGCGTGTCGGCTCGATCACGTAGCGACGGAAGGCGGAGGGCGGTAGAATCCCTGCCCAGGAATCGAACAGCATCACTGCTTCTGCGCCTGCTTCGATCTGGCCGCAGAGCATCTCGGCGGTACTCGAGGTCAGGGTGTCAATCAGGCGATCGAACAGGGCCGGGTTGGTCTGCATCATGCGGCGGGTTTCGGCGAAATCCCGCGATCCACCGCCCTCTACCATGTAGCACGAGACCGTGAACGGGCTGCCTGCGAAGCCCAGAAGTGTGGTAACGTCCGGAAGCTCTTTTGCAAGGCGGGACAAGGTCTCCCGCACTGGTGCGACGGCGTCCTGTACGCGTTTGGGGTCCAGCTTTGCGAGGTCGGTTTCGGAGCGGATGGCGCTAAGAACGGGACCCCGACCGTCAATAAATTCAAGGGGCTGACCCATGGCCCAGGGCAGGATCAAAATGTCGGAAAAAAGGATGGCGCCGTCCATGCCGTAGCGACGGATCGGCTGGATCGTCAGCTCGGTGGCCATGTCCGGGGTCATGCATCGGGTCAGAAAATCGGCGCGGTCACGCATGGCGCGAAATTCGGGGAGATAGCGGCCTGCCTGACGCATGAGCCAGACCGGAGGCGGCCAGACAGCTTCACCACGGAGAGCCCGCAGAAGCGGTTTTGATGAGAGTGAGGAAGGTGCGTTTTCCGAAATCATGCCGCCCACTAATCATAAAAGAAAAAAGAAAGAAATGCTGGAGGTTAAGATGAACCCTGTGGATACTGGGGTACCCGGCTTTCTGAAAATGTACCCCATCTTGTTCACACTGTGTACAACTCTGGAGGCCGCAGTCTGCATGGGAGTCGCGGATTCAATCCCGAATTGCCCACAGAGAGGCTGTGTACAACCCCCAGTTCCGGCTGGTGTATCGTATAATCCACGGTACTCGGTACTCCTTTCGTAAGGGCAGGTACTATCCCCATGTACCCCAGTACTGACGCAATCTCTTCACCGAGTGATCCGCAGTACTCGTCCCCATTCCAACAGTCGATAGTACGGAGTCGTACTTCATGACCTCTTTCAGTACTTCCCTCATTCTTGCCAGTGGCTCTTCAGCCCGGCGCACGCTGCTTGAAAATGCGGGCTTGGTCGTACAGACCAGACCGGTCGACCTCGACGAGGAGACGCTGCGGCAGTCCTGTGAAGAGCAGGGGCATACGCTTTCTCAAACGGCGATTGCCTTGGCGGATGCAAAAGCGAACCTTGCGACACGGGATATGGGCTTTGATGAGCTCACGGTTGCGGCTGACCAGATCCTTGATCTGGATGGAGTGGCGTTTGCCAAGCCGGGGTCTGTGGTAGAAGCGGCGGAGCATCTGCGTCGTCTGCGGGGGCGGACGCATGTCCTACGCACGGCTGTCGTTCTCTATAAGGGGGGCGAGAAAATCTGGGAGCATCTGGCGTCGCCGCGGTTGACGATGCGGAATTTCTCTGAGGATTTTCTGAAGGTCTATCTGGAGAGGGAAGGCTTGGCGATCCTGTCTTGTGTAGGGGCGTATCGGCTTGAAGGCCCGGGGATACAGCTTTTTTCGGCTGTTGAAGGCGCGCAGGATGCGGTGATGGGACTACCGCTGTTGCCGCTGCTGGAGGAACTGCGGGAACTGAAGGTCCTTGTGGTCTAAAAAATCTGTTTTTCGGGCTTGTCAGGGCGAAATCATGACGATATACCGCCCTCATCCGGCACCGTCCCAAAGGGGCCGTTTGAAACATGTGGGGCCATAGCTCAGTTGGGAGAGCGCCTGAATGGCATTCAGGAGGTCGTCGGTTCGATCCCGATTGGCTCCACCAGTTTTACTTTTCCCCGAAATTTAAATCTTTGTTTCAGTTTAGCGGATCGCGACTTTTTGATGCGGGCATTTTAGCTCCCATACGGCAGTCGGGTGCAGACCGGAATTCAACATGCCTCCTTTCATGGATTTTGACCAGAGAGCTCTGTGAAACGACCGGTTTGATGCGTCTGGTAAGGCGAGCGTTTCGTAAGTGCTAGCCAGTTCATTTTACCATAATCTATGGTGCGGCGCGGGAGTTCTGCTGAGACGATAAGGATGGACCTGCTGTCTACCTATGTTAGCGTAACCTCAGGGGCGGTATGAATTCTGGCAGGTGCTGCCCTGAACGTTCTCTGAAGGAGAAATACGGTGCGTTACTCAAACGGTATTTTCGCGTTTCTTGCAGCGGCTGGTCTCGTTGTGTCGTCGGCGCATGCTCAGTCCATTCCGGGCGTTGGTAGTGCGGGCAATGCCATGAGCGGCATGTCGGGCATGAGTGGCATGACCGATGGCACCGGCATGATGAGCAGCATGCTGCCGAATATCTCTTCCGCCAGTACGGGCAATGTCGCCGGTGTTCTGACCTATTGTGTGCAGAATAACTATCTGAGCGGCAGCGGCGCGACCTCGGCTCTGAGTAGCCTGACCGGCAAGCAGGGCGTGACGTCGTCCAGCGATTACACGGCTGGTCAGCAGGGGCAGCTTCTGACTGGGGGCAGCAATGCGTTCTCGCTATCGAGCCTGAAGGGGCAGATGAAGCAAAAAGTCTGCAACATGGTCCTCAGTCACGCGAAGAATTTGCTCTGAAGCATCCGTGTTCCGGTTGCTCGCGTTCGCGACCGTCCGGTTTTGGATGGTTTAAAGCGGTTTGACGAGATCGGCCGTGATGCCGTTCGTCGCAGTCAGGGCATCCTGGGGTGAAAGCTCGATGAGGAGACCCTGATTTCCGCCGTTGATGACGACGGGTGGGCCGTCCATGCCGCATTGTTCGAAGGCGGTGGGGACGGTGCTGCGCTGTCCGAAGGGACTGACGCCGCCGATGCGGTAGCCAGTGCGCTGTTCGGCATCGGGGCGCGAGAGCATCTTGGCTTTCCGGCCGCCGAAGGCCTGCGCCACGCGGGCGAAATCCAGTTCGCGGTCTGCGGGAAGCACGACGCAGGCAGGGCGGCCGTCGATCTGCACCATCAGGGTCTTGAGGACATGATCTGGCGACAGGCCGAGTGCTGCGGCAGCGGCCACACCGAGTTTTCCGGCCGAGGGATCGTAATCATAGACATGGCGTTCATAGGAAATGCTGAGAGCGTCCAGTGTCAGGGTCGCGGATGTGTCCTGCACGCTTGTCCTCCTGTCCTGTGTGGCCATCTTGAAGGGTTCAGGATGGCAGGCGCGGGCGTCCGATGCTAGGGTCAAGACCATGATTCAACAGCGTTGTGTCCGTAAACATGGCTGCTAGTCTGCTGGCCTGCATGCTGGCTTCGGCCCTGCATTACAGGCTGCCGCCGCGCATTCTGCCTGCGATCCAGCGGGTCGAGGGCGGGACGATGGGTCATGTCAGCACGAATACGGACGGGTCGGTTGATATCGGGCTCATGCAGATCAATTCGCGCTGGATTTTGCCCATCGCGTCCATGATCCATCAGCCTGTGCCGCAGGTTGCGGCGCGACTGGCGCTTGATCCGTGTTTCAACATTGCGGCGGCGGCCATGATCCTGCGCAGGGCGCTGGATGACGAGCATGGCAATCTGATGAAGGCAATCGGGGATTATCATTCCCGGACGTTGCCGCTCAATCTGGATTACCAGCGTAAGGTGGTGGCTGCTGCTGCGGCGCTTTATCTGCGTCGGGGATAAGACGGTCCGGTGAGGATGGTCAGGTCATAAATGTTACTTTATAACACCCAGGCCTTGACCCCTGCCCTGAGGACCATGATGCGTTTTTTTCCAGCTGTTCTGCTGGCTGCACTGATTTCAGGACCTGTAGCCGTCGCTCAGGCCGAACCTTCGCAGCCCCCCGTGCGCGTGGTTTGCGTTGAAGCGGCCTGGTGTGATGTGGCGGCGCAGATCGGGGGGGCGGATGTGCAGACACAGGCTCTTCTGGCGACGCCGGGGATTGATCCGCATGATCTGACGCCCTCGCCTTCCATGGCGCGCGCCATGGCGGGAGCGACCATCGCGGTGGTGAATGGCGCGACCTATGACGACTGGGCGCTTCCCTTTACGGCTTCCGTGCCGGAGCGGATCGTGGTGGCGTCTCTGGTGGGGTGGCGGCCCGGCGACAATCCGCATCTTTTTCTCGATCCGGTGGCAGTGGGGAAAGTCGCGCAGGTTTTTGCGGACAGGCTGTCGCATCAGCCGGGAATTTCGGCGTTGGACGTGGCGGAGCGGCTGGCGGCGTTCCGGAAAGAGCTGGAGGGCGTGACAGCCCGTCTGGCGGTGATGAAGGCCCGTCATGATGCCGTGCCCGTGCCCGTGCCCGTGCCCGTGGCGGCGGTGGAGCCGGTCGGAGAGACGTTGCTTCGGGATGCGGGGTTGGCGGTTGTGGATGAGAATTTTGCGCTTGCGATCATGAACCATGCGGAGCCGTCACCGCGCGATGTGGCACAGGTTGATATGCTGGTTGACGGGCGGAAGGTGCGGATGCTGATGACCAATCCGGCTATTCACTCGCCGCAGATCGACCGGCTGGTGGATCGGGCGCAGGCTGTGGGCTTGCCGGTCGTGGCGATTGGGGAGACTTTGCCACCGGGTCAGTCCTGGCAGGGCTGGGTTCATGGCATTCTTCAGACGGTGGAGCAGGCGCTGGATGATGGCGGAAAATAAACGGGTCTGCTGTCAGCCGGAGCGTGGGCTGGTTTTGCGGGACGTGACGCTCATGGCGGGATCGACCTGTGTGTTGCGGGATGCGTCCCTGATGGTGCCGCTTTCGGGCATGACGCTTCTGTCGGGGCGGAACGGGGCGGGGAAGTCCACGCTGCTGCGGGCGATGCTGGGGCTGATCCCGCTTCAGGTGGGCGAAATTCTCACGCATGGTCTGTCGCCGGCGCAGGCCCGGCAGCATATCGGTTACATGCCGCAGAGTGTGACTGATGTGGCGTTGCTGCTTCCGGCGGTCAGTCATGTGCGGGCGGCAGTGGACGGCGTGCGCTGGGGGCTGCCGCTGCGTGTGCGGTCGCGGCGGGAAGAGGCGGACCGGCTTCTGGCGCTGACGGGGGCTTCGGCGTTTGCGCATCGTCCGCTGGGACTGCTGTCTGGTGGGGAGCGTCAGCGGGTCGGGTTGGCGCAGGCTCTGGCAGGGAATCCGGATCTGCTGTTGCTGGATGAGCCGCTGGCGGCGCTTGATCAGGCGGGGCAGGAGCGGACGGTGCGTCTGTTGCGGGATCTGACGGAGCGCCTGGGGATCGGGATTGTTTTGACGTCTCATGAAACCGAGGCCCTGTCCGGGGCTGTGACGCGGGTTGTGCAGCTTGCGGAAGGGGGGTTGCATGTTCGAGTTTGATTTCATGCGCCATGCCTTTGTGGGCGCGGCGGTTGTGTCTGTTCTGGCGGGGACGGTGGGCTGGTTCCTGATGCTGCGGCGTCAGGCGTTCGCGGCCCATGCGTTGTCGCATATCGGATTCAGCGGGGCGGCCGGAGCGGTCTGGCTCGGCTTTCCGCCGCTTTCGGGAATGGTAGCGTTTAGTCTGATGGCAGGGTTCGTTATCGGGGTTGAGCGCGAAGGGGAGCGTGGCGTTCCCGCCCAGCGGGACAGCACGATCGGGCTTGTGCTGGCGGCCAGTCTGGGGCTTGGGGCGTGGTTCCTGCATATGAGCAACCGGGGCTCCAGCCTTGCGACCACGCTGCTGTTCGGGGATGTTCTGGGCATCGATATGCCGACGCTGGAGGCGCTGTGCGGGGTGGCCGTGCTGTGTCTGGGGGGGCTGGCGTTTCTGGGGCGTCGGCTGCTGTTTGCCAGTCTGGCGCCGGAAGTGGCGCGTGCGCGTGGTGTTCCGGCGCGGCTGGTGTCGGTGGTGTTCATGGCGGTGGCGGCGTTGGCCTGTGCGGCCTGTGCGGAAGTGGCAGGGGCGCTTCTGGCGTTTAGCCTGATGATCGGGCCTGCCGCGACGGCGTTGAAGCTCGGGCTTGGGCCGCTGGTCGGGATTGCGCTCTCGGTTGGGCTTGCGCTCGCACTGTCATGGGGGGGGCTGATACTGTCCTGGGTGACGGACGCGCCCGTGCCGTTTTGGATCGGGCTTGGGGCGACCCTGTCCTATACGCTGGCCGATCTGTGGATGCGGTTCAGAAGTCCGTGAGGCCGGACAGCTTGAAATGGATCAGCATTATGAATGCGACCAGCATCACATGCATGATGATCAGTGCTTTCGTGCTGATAACCGGAACATCTCGGGTTGTGTCAGGTGTCTGCATGGGTCGCATCCTGATGGTTTTAGGGTGTGGTAGTCAATTCTGATTGTGTTTTAGGCCACGATTTGTGGCGGTTTTCTCCCAAGCCTGAAAAACTATTCGCTTTGTAATATGTTATCTCATTATGGAAAACGATACGAAAACAGTCCGAACCGGACGGGAACATATTGATCCCGCGTCCATCGAGGTTTCTCCTAATGCCAAGCTGATGCTGATTCTGGCGGCTGTGGTTGCTGCGATCTGCGGCGGTTTGTACGGCTATGACACCGGCATCATCTCGGGCACGCTACCCCTGATCGGGGATGATTTCCATCTGAATGCCACCATGAAGGAATGGGTCGCTTCCGCGATCCTTCTGGGGGCGATCTTCGGGGCTTTTGGCGCGGGCAGCTTGTCGGAGAAATTTGGACGGCGGAACACCACCTGTCTGGTCAGTGGCGTGTTCGTGGCGGGGGCAACGGCCTGCTCGCTGGCGCCGGATGTCTGGAGTCTGATTGCGGCACGTTTCGTGTTGGGGCTGGCGGTTGGTGGTTCGACGCAGGTCGTGCCGATGTATATTTCCGAACTGGCACCGCAGGAGCGTCGTGGCACACTGGTCACGATGTTCAATGTGGCCATCGGTCTGGGCATTTTGATTGCCAATATCATCGGCTTCACCGAGCGCGTGAACTGGGGCTGGCGTCCGATGGTCGGGATTGCCGCTATTCCGGCCGCTATAGTGTTCGTCTCCATGTTCTTTATGCCCAAGAGTCCGCGCTGGGTGGCTGAGAACGAGGGCATGAAGAGTGCAATCATCCAGCTCGGCCGGATCCGCACAACCAAGCGGGCTATCCGCCGCGAGGTTCAGACCATCCGTGAGAATGCGGAAGGGATCGAGCCGAAGAACCGTGGCTGGCGCGGTCTGTTTCAGCCCTGGGTCCGCCCGGCGCTTGTGGCGGCGCTCGGCGTTGCGTTCTTCACGCAGTGCGGCGGGTTGGAGATGATGATCTATTACACTCCGACCTTTCTGAATGACGCAGGTTTTGGCACATCGTCGGCGCTTTTGGCGTCGCTGGGTGTGGCGGTGATCTACTGCATCATGACGTTCCTGGGGTGTATGTTCGTGGACAGGATCGGCCGTCGTCGCCTGATGCTCATTATGGGACCGGGGGCTGCGCTGTCGCTGGTCGGGCTTGGGGTGATGTTCCTGAGCCATCCGGCTCCTGGTAGCGTCGGCGCCTATATGATCGTCGTGTTCCTGCTGTTGTTCATGATGTTCAATTCTGGCGGGATCCAGGTTTGTGGCTGGTTGCTGGGGGCTGAGATGTTCCCGCTCTCCATGCGTGGTCAGGCAACGTCTCTTCATGCCGCGACGCTATGGGGGGCCGATCTGCTGGTGACCAGCACCGCGTTGAGTATGGCCGAAGCCATTGGGCTGAGCTGGACGATGTGGTTCTATGCGTTCGTCAATCTGGCATCCGTGATCTTTGTCTTTTTCTTTGTGCCGGAAACGGCTGGTGCGTCTCTTGAGGACATTGAAGACGCGCTTCTTGAGAATCGCTTTCGCCCAACACCGGGGCATACCCGGATTGTGCAGAGCGAGGACGGGGACGCCGAAGCCGCTGCATGATACACTTTCCCCTTCACGCAGAAGGGGCGCTGACCATGATGGATGTTATCGCACAGAGGGTTGCCGCCGCACAATGTGGCAGCAACCCTTCTGTTATCGGGCGTATGAAATCGGGCTGGCTGGTGATCGGGCAGACGCAGCCTCTGCCGGGGTATTGCCAGCTTTTGGCCGATCCGGTCGTGCCCACGATCAATGATCTCAAGGGTGATGCGCGGGCGCAGTATCTGGCCGATATGGCCGCGGTCGGGGATGCGTTACTGACTGTCACCGATGCGGTGCGGATCAATTATGAGACCTGGTGCAATCTGGCGCCGTCCCTGCACACACATATTGTCCCGCGCTATGCCTCAGAAGACCCGGAGAAAGCTACGTGTCCGGCGGGAACGGTTTATGATTACGACGCAGCCAGGCCGTTCAGTCTGGAGCAGGACGGACCATTCATGAAGGCCATGCGGCGTTATTTGAATCTTTAAATCATAGGGTAGTCATTTTTCTTCTCGGCATTACATTCTATGGTTCGGGTTTCTGGAGATGCAGGGCAGCTTACTGGCATGAAAACAGCAATTATTCTGATTGTTCGGAACGAAGTGCAGGACATTGTGTGGTGGCTTGCTCATCATCTCGGTGTCGGGATCTCCACTCTTATTATTTATGACGCTGGTTCGACCGATGGAACGTGGAGCCTGCTGCAGGCTGCCAGGCGGACATCCGACATCCGGCCTCATCGTCTTGATTATGCGGCGCATGAAACGTGGGGGGGCCTTCGCAGGAGAGCTGTTGCCGATGTTCGGGAGCGTTATGGCCGGGAGTTTGACTGGCTGGGTGTTTTCGGGATTGAGGACTATCTGACGCTGGCGGAGGAGCATACGCTTCAAAGCCTGTTCCCGAAGGAAGAAGACTATCGGAGTGTTCTGTTTAGCCACCGTTTGTATGGCGGCAACGGTTATATTGGTCTGCCGAGATGTTCGCCTGTTCATGCCTATATCCGCCATGCTCCGGACGAGTTTCCACATCATGGAGAGGGTATTCTGTTCGTCCGTTCCGTAGTGATGGATCATGCTTCTATTGAGCAGTCGGACTGGGGACTGGACGGGAAAGACACTCTTCGCCCGTCAGGTCAGACCCTGGAGGATCATGAAGAGCGGGAGTGGACGCATGGCTGGGTGCGTCGATATGCCGTCAGAAGTATGGCACATCAGGTTCGGAGACTTGCCTTTGATCGTGCGCTCGACAGGCAGCAGCCTGACCTGCATGCTCTGGACCGCAATGATGTCGAAGGCACGGGGTCTCCGCTTTTTGCAAAAACGGAAAGCCTTGCTGTCGCAATTTATGGCGACGTTTGGGCCGATATTATACGCAGGAAGAAATTCGAACAGATCCTGCAAATGCCGGACAGGGATTCTGAAGCCTTCTCTCCGTCATCAGGAGCCAGATTTTTCAGGATACAGGGCCTGAATGGGGAGTTCCTGTGCTGTGACCAGCGGGGGGGGCCATCTGGTCGGTCTTCATGAAGGATACATCGAAAAAAGCGGCCATCATGTCCTGATGCTGGGTTGTGTCTGGGAAGAATTTCCGGGCTGGATCGTGCTGTTTCGCGAGGACGGTCAGATCTGCAGCAACACGATCAGTCATGCCGGGCTTGCTCCCGTTCCGGTTCCGGTTGCAGCGTTTGAGACAGTAAATGTGGAGAACGGAGCGGTTGTTGCGATACGTTTGCCGGCTACGGGCCGTTTTCTGACGCTTATTGCGGGAACCGGGGAAGTTTGCGTGAACAGGGTAGAAGCTCTCGGATGGGAACATTTCCATCTTGTCCCTGTTGAGGCTCCTTTATCCGGACACGGACCAGAGCTTACGGAAGCATTGGGTTGCGTGCCGGTTCTGCTGGATGGGAAACTGCGGGCAGAAAATCTGGCGGCGGTCCTTGAAAGGATGGATGTCTCGCAGTCTTTTCTGTTGCCCCTCATGTTCTCCATGCTACCGGAGCGGGAGCAGGTACGGTTCAACGTGGACTATTCCGGTCTGTTCCCCTCTTGGCTCAGCACACTGGTGTTCTGAGCAGAGCGCTTCTCAGGCGCTCACCTGTTGTTCGGGGACCGGGTGATTTCGTTCGAGATACCGATAGACCTGCTTCAGGCGGAGTGCCAGCCGCTGATAGACGATGCGGGTAAAATGGGTGGAAGTGGTCTGTTCATCGGGATTTTCGACGAAATCGTCGATCGGGATAACGGAGACGTTTGGGAAATTCTTCTGCTCGGTTTTGGTCCACCGGTTCATGGATTGGTGCCTTTCCAGAATTTCGGAAGGCATGCTGGCCGGGTTCTCACTGCTTAGCAGGAGAATGACCTGAGTGTCAGCCGGAATAGCAGTCAGGATTTCCCTTAGATTCTTTCTGAAAAATGGTTCATCAGAGGGTCCCTGATACACCATGTTCGCCCTGAAATACCGGAAAGCCTGAATACCTTCTTCAGGCACGCCGCGGTTTCGTAGATCAGCTTCATAGAATGTGGTCAGGTCATTATAGCCGAGATTGGAAGGCGTGTAGGTCAGGACCGTTTGACCGTCATGCTGGGCGTAGGTCCGGTAATACAGGTCTCCCCAAAAGCTGAAGATAATCAGACTGTAATGGGGAGATGCATAATCCAGAGAAAGGTCTTCATCAGTATAGCCGCAGTTCAGTAGGCACTCCCGCTGAGCGGCTGGTACGGGTCTTGCCGACTGTGCAACGATGGTTGAATGGTCGCGTCGCAGTTCACCGCCGTGACGGATGGTGTTGGCGAACAGGCGGAAACGCTCGGTAACGGGCTGCAGATAATGCGCCACGGCTTCTAGATCGCAGCCGCCGCAAAGCAGGATACCGCCACGCCCGGCACTTTCGCGCGTCGCGGTATCCTTTTCCTCGTTGTAAAATGAGATCCAGTCTGCCGGATTGCTTTCGTCAAAGAGATCCGAAATGACTTCTCCTTTGATATGAATTTCAGGACGGCCAAGCTGGCGGTAAAGCCAGAGTTCCACGAACATGCCCAGTGTACGGCATGAGAAGCAGTATTGTTCGAGCTTGTTGTAACCCGCACCCCGGACGTGAACAAAAAAGCCGACATAGCCGTAATCTCCAAACCGGTCCCGCACATGCACCAAGGCTGTGTGAACATTGTAGGAGCGGATCATGTCCCGCACCTGCTGGCGCGCGGTTTCTATGTCGTCGGAAACACGGTTCTTGGTGTAGTTGAGCTGGTTTGTCCGGTTCAGGAGTTCGACGGCACGGTCGATATTGCCTTCGACGTCGTAATTGAGTTCGACCGTGATGTCGCTTTCCCGCAAGAAATCGAATGCGTTTCCGCCAATGGTCTGTTTGGCTGCATTTTTGACTTCAAGGATTTTGTAGTCCGCCAGACGCTTCATGTCTGGGTCGGGCTTGCCTTTGAAAAGAGGGTTTTCTAACAACCCAGGGAGAATGCTTTCGTCCGCGACCTGAAGGTCGGGGACCATGAATTTTGCTTCTTCAAGATTCATGGGATTGTCATCAACAAACAGGATCGTAGGCGCTCGAAGCTGTGCCTGTTCGACGATTTCGCGGATTCTTGGGCCTTTTGTATCCCAGTTTATACTGGGGAAGACGAAATATTCCCAAATTCCTAGCCGTTCGAGGACATCTTTGGCTGCGTTGAAATCGTTTTTCGAGCAGATGGAACTGACGATGCCGCGCCGGGCAAGTTCCTTGACGACCTCACCGAAATGCTGGTCCTCATCAATGCCACCTTCAGTCAGTGTCCCTTTCCAGAACGTTTCGTCGAGATCCCAGATGATGAGTCTTACGGCTTCGGTCATGGAAAGGTACTTCCTATAAGAACGATTGTATTTGGAGGATAAGCATAGTCAGCGGTATTTGCCAGATCGAATGGGAACAGTACTGTCCCGGACCCGTTTGACAGTCTGTGATCGGGGATGGGTCGGGAAAAGATACCATAGTCTGAAAACCAGACTTTCTACAGATCGCTGACGTTTGAGACTTCTGTAGCGGCACAGGACAGACAAACGCTGTACAAAAGTCCGGGCTGCTGCGAGGTCTTCAAGGAGTTTCCGGTTTTCCGGTGCAATTGTTTTTTGGCCTTCTCGCAGGCAGGCGACATTGGAATTGAAGATCGTCATGAAGACCTTCGGTCCGCGGCGGCAGGCGGCCCAGGCGCGTCTGATGAAAGAACCGGTTGCACCAACGGTGTTGTGGGCGTGTTGCCGGTAGTAGCTGACGCAGCGGTTGTCGAAAATGACCTCTCCGCCGGCCGCGGACGTTAGAAGATAGGCCCACCAGTCATGCAGGACTGAAGGCGGGGGCGGCGTGTTTCGCATCAGGCTGTGGGCTGCGGCGTTCAGCAGGATGGTGTGGCCGGTTGCGATGTTCTGTGTCAGGGAAGCATGGAAATCGGGTCTACGGCTCAGGGGGGCGGACTCCTGGAAAATGACGAGATCCGCGTCTGTCAGATACTGCCGGGCGCAATACAGGGTCGGCTTTTCGGCCGGGCGACGGCTGACGGCATCGAGGGCCCATTCCAGCTTTTTCGGTTCCCAGATGTCGTCCTGATCGGCGAAGGCGACATAGGGCGTGGTGGGGATGGCGTCGAGCAAATGCGCGTAAGATCCTGCGACGCCCAGGCGGCCGTGACGGGTCGTGATTTCGACGCATCGGCCCTGTCCGGGACCTTCGGCAAAGGCTCGCATCCGTTCGTGTGAAAGATCGGCCGAGGCGTCATCGCGCCAGTAGAGCGTCCAGTCAGGATAGGTCTGGGCCAGGATGCTGGTAAGCTGGGCGTCCAGATAGGTTTCGCCATTGTAGAGCGACAGGAGAATGGCAATCTGAGGGGAAGATTTGGCCCTTTTCTGTGTCATGTTTCGGCACCTGGGCATGAGGCCGAAAGAAAGAAAAAGGGAATCATTCGGACGCAACGGCATAGAATGTGATGGTCGGTTGCCCTCCTGTAGGGAGAGGGCAACAGGCGGTCAGGCTTCAGGAGAAAACAGCTTGTGGACGATATGCGTCACGCTGTGGCGCCAGTCCGGCATTTTTACGCCGAAGACCCGATGGAGCTTCGAATTGTCCATTCGGGAGTCCTGCGGACGTTTAGCCGGAGTGGGCCAGTCTTCTGTGCGGATAGCGTTGACCTGCGGCATGGTTTGGCCATGCTTTGCGGCGTCTTCTAGCGCGGCGACGGCCAGGCCGTGCCATGTGGTTTCGCCGGTTCCACTGGCGTGGAAAATACCGCGATATTCTGGTTTCCAGCCATCGCGCTCAATCAAGGCGATAATGGCGAGGATGGCTTCGGCCAGATCGTCAGAACTGGTCGGGTTGCCTTTCTGGTCACCGACGACTTTGAGCACCGGGTTTTTGGCGCCCGCATTGATCATTGTGCGCACGAAGTTTTTGCCGTGGGCCGAATAGACCCAGGACGTACGCAGGATGATGCTTTTGATGTTGGAGGTCAGGACGGCCTGCTCACCTTCGGCCTTGGTGTTGCCATAGACCGTCTCGGGAGAGGTGGC
Source organism: Gluconobacter sphaericus (assembly GCF_016757795.1). Classification (GTDB taxonomy): domain Bacteria; phylum Pseudomonadota; class Alphaproteobacteria; order Acetobacterales; family Acetobacteraceae; genus Gluconobacter; species Gluconobacter sphaericus. Next base: position 1,243,623 of record NZ_CP068419.1, read on the forward strand.
GTCCTCTTCGGTGTAGGGCGTACCTTTGTTGCCGGAGAAAACATAGTCCGTCGAAACGTGGATGAATGGGATGTCTGCCTTCGCACAGGCTGCGGCAAGTGCGGCCGGGCCGGTGTTGTTGGCGCGGTCGGCGCCGTTCTTTTCCGTTTCGGCCAGATCGACAGCTGTCCAGGCGGCTGCATTCACGACAATTGACGGTTTGTACTTCTCAACCGTGACGGCAATGGTTTCCGGGTGGTCGAAGTCGAATTCCGGACGGCCAACGCGGATGATGCGCTCGTCGCCGAGGTTCTGAAGGGACGTCGCAAGTTGGCCGTTGCCGCCCGTGACGAGAATGGGACCTGTGCTGGACATCGTCATGCTCACTTTTCGTACGGGAACCAGCCCTTGGCTTCTGCAAAATGCGGTGCGACCTTGTCCTTGTCGGACAGGATGGCGTTAGCTTCGGAAACGGGCCAGTCGATCTTCAGTTCCGGGCAGTTCCAGATGACGGCGCGTTCGGAGACCTTGCTGTAGAGCGATGTGCATTTGTACTGCACTTCGGTGTTCTCTTCGAGCGTGACAAAGCCGTGCAGGAAGCCGGGCGGAATCCAGAGTTGGGACCAGTTTTCGGCGGAGAGTTCGGCAGCGCACCACTTGCCATAGGTCGGGGAGCCCGTGCGGGCGTCGACGGCTACGTCCCAAATGGCGCCGCGTGTGACGCGGACAAGCTTGCCTTGCTCGTAAGGTGCAAGCTGGCAGTGGAGGCCGCGGACAACACCTTTCTGGCGGGACAGGCTCTGGTTGTCTTGGACGAAAGGCAGATCGATGCCGGCTTCGCCCATGCGTTCCACGTTATAAGTTTCGGAGAAGAAGCCGCGATTGTCACCAAAACGGGGAGGCGTGACGAGAATGACCTCGGGAATGGAAAGACGTTCGACTTTCATGCTCTGAAATTCCTGTCGTGAAAATTGGATCGTGAAAATTTCTCATGGAAAAAACGGTTCCGGCTTCAAAAGGATACAGAAAACCGGAGCCGTTTGCGCAAATCAGCTATCGGCCAGTTCCAGAAGAAGGCGACCGAGTTCGGTCTTGCCCATTTTCTTTGCATGTTCGCGAAGCTGCTTGGCGTTGATGAACTTGTTGCGGAAGGCGACCTCGGCGGGAGAACCGACCAGCATGCCTTGACGAGACTGGATGGTCTGCACGAAGGTTCCCGCCTGCATCAGGCTGTCGGGCATGCCTGCATCGAGCCAGGCGCAGCCGCGACCCAGACGATCCACCTGAAGGGTGCCTTCTTCGAGATACATGCGGTTAAGATCAGTGATTTCCAGCTCGCCACGGGGGCTGGGCTTCACTTTCTTGGCGAAGTCCACGACGCGGTGATCGTAGAAATACAATCCTGTGATGGCCCAGTTGGAGTCCGGATGGGTCGGCTTTTCCTCGACCTTGAGAGCGAGGCCGCTTTCGTCGAACGAGACAACGCCGTAACGCTCCGGATCGCGGACCTGATAGGCGAAGACGGTCGCACCTTCGGGGCGGTTGGAGGCTGCGCGCAGCAAGACGCCAAGATGTTCGGAGAAAATCAGGTTGTCGCCCAGCGCCAGTGCGCATGGCGCGCCCTGGATCCAGTCTTCTGCGATCAGGAAGGCCTGCGCCAGCCCGTCCGGAGAGGGCTGGACGCGATATTCGAAGGTGACGCCGAACTGTGAGCCGTCGCCCAGAAGGCGCTGGAACTGGGGCATGTCATGGGGCGTTGTGATGATCATGATATCCCGGATTCCCGCCAGCATTAGCGTGGAAAGGGGATAGTAGATCATCGGCTTGTCATAGACGGGCAAGAGTTGCTTGGAGGCAGCCATCGTCATCGGATACAGGCGTGTGCCCGAACCGCCGGCGAGGATGATGCCCTTCATGGGCTTGGTCTCGATGGTGCTCACGTGTTTGCTCCCAGTCTCTGGCCTGTATAGCGCTTGGAGCGGATACCTTCCCACCAGGCGCGGTTGTCGAGATACCACTGAACCGTCTTGCGGATGCCGCTTTCGAAATCATGCGTCGCTTTCCAGTCGAGTTCTTTTTCGGCGTGGGAAGGATCGATCTCGTAGCGGAAATCATGGCCGGGGCGGTCGGTTACGAAGCGGATCAGGCGCTCGCGCGGGCCGGCCGGGTCTGGCTGAAGCTCGTCGAGGACGGCGCAGATCTTCTTGACGACTTCAAGGTTGGTGCGAGGCTGGCGGGCGCCGATGGCATAGGTCTCGCCCGGCTTGCCGATTTCTACGGCCTTGACCAGGGCTTCGGCATGGTCTTCGACGAACAGCCAGTCGCGGACATTCTCGCCCTTGCCGTAAACCGGAAGCTCGCGGCCTTCGATGGCGTTGATCGTGACTAGTGGGATCAGCTTCTCGGGGAAGTGCCAGATACCGTAATTGTTGGTGGTGTTCGTTACGAAGGTCGGCAGGCCGTAGGTGTGGAACCAGGCGCGGACTAGATGGTCGGACGAGGCTTTGGAGGCTGAATACGGGCTGCGAGGATCGTAGGGGGTGGTTTCCGTGAATGGCGGGTCATTCGGCTCTAGATGACCGAAGACCTCGTCCGTGGAAATGTGATGGAAGCGGAAGGATTTTTTTTCGGCATCCCCCAGCGTATTCCAGTATTTCCGGGCGGCTTCGAGCAGGGAATACGTACCGACGACGTTTGTCTGGATGAAGACACCAGGGCCATCAATCGAGCGGTCCACATGGCTTTCCGCTGCGAGATGCATGACGGCGTCCGGGCGGTATTCCTCGAACAGGCGCTGCATTTCCACGCCGTTCACAATGTTCGCGCGGGCATGGGAATACCGGGGATCGTCTGCGACTTCGCTGACCGTGTCTTCCGACGCTGCATAAGTCATGCAGTCAACGTTCAGAACCGAATGTTCAGTGTGTCGGATCAGATGGCGTACAACGGCCGATCCGATGAAACCACAGCCGCCTGTCAGCAGAATCCGCATTTGAACCTCATGATATTTGATCAGGGTCTGAACCCCGACAGAATGACTTTGACCTTACAGCGTTATTGAAACAGCGCAAATAACGCCGGTACGTTTCTTTACACGCCGAACAGGTGACATTGGGAAATGCTTTCACCTCTCGCACTGTCGGGATTGATGGGCTAATCCCACAGTCGTGCGGAGGCAGGAGAGGCAGGTATGCTGGCTGATACTTTGACACGCTCCCTGACGGATGTTCTGGAGCGGCCCGATCTTCGGGTGATTGCGGACGGGCTGGTTCCGATCCTGGATGTGTCACTGTTCCTGCCTTTCAGGATCGAGGGAGCGCTCGAACCGGGGCAGCCTTTCAGCCTTCAGACGGCCACGCTCAAGCTCGGCGAGCCATGTCTTGAAGCGCCTCGTCTGGCACCGACTTTCCTGCGGCATGCCATCGAGCTGATGCGCCTGTTGGAGCCGGGCGCCAATCCGTATCTGGCCAGCTTTGCCGCAGCCCGTGTGGCGGCGTTATTCCATGCGCTCGATACGGGTCATGTTGCGCCGCTTCCGGCCTGGCTTGCGGTTTTCAGCGATAATGTGCCGGATGTACCGGCTCTTATGCAGAGCTGGGAGACACTGAGTGCGTTCCTGCCTGATTTGCCATCTTTTACACAGCATGAGGCACAGCGGTTGGAGGGGGTTCTGACCCGTCTGTGGCCTGTTCTTGCGCCTGCCGAGAGTCTGATGAGCAGTGGAGGAGACTCCCGTCTGGCTGTTGATCCGCATACAGGGCTGAACCGGTATTCGAGCTCCCATCGTCCACGCCCCTGGGCGATCACTTTTGGGTCATCAACTGCGTCTTCGTTGTCCGAGCGTGGTTTCGGGGGAGCGGAAGCTGCCCGGCGCGGCATGATGAGTGCGCTTTTGGCCAAGCAGGATCCGGATCTGGTGCAGGAAGGTGTCGTGCGCCGGGCGCGCGAAGCCATTGGCGCACATTTCGGTCTGCCCGAAGATGCCGTCCTGCTCTCGGCCTCCGGGACGGATTGTGAATTGGCGGTTCTGGCGCTTGTTGCAGCCGGGACGGAGCGACCAGTGACGTCCATTCTTCTGGCGCCCGATGAGACGGGAAGCGGGGTTCCGCTTGCGGCCTGCGGGCGACATTTCGCGACGGACAGTGCCTGTGCCACACTTGTGGGCAAGGGCGAGGTGATTGAAGGGTTTTCGCCCGAGACACGGCTGATTGGTGTTGATATCCGCGCGGCTGACGGGACGGCGCGACCCGTGGCTGAAATCAACGCGCAATGTGCAGACCTTGTGCGGCGGGAAGTGGCCGAGGGGCGGCATGTTCTGCTGCACCGGCTGGACCAGTCAAAGACCGGGCTTGCGGCTCCGGACATGGATCTTGTCTGGGAGTTGTGTACCGAGTTGGGCGATCAGCTCAGCGTTGTTGTTGATGTCTGTCAGGCGCGTCTGAGCCCGTTGCGTGTGGCCGAATGGGTGGGGCGAGGGATCATTGTCATGATTACCGGCTCCAAGTTCTTTACTGGCCCACCTTTCTGCGGGGCTATTCTTCTTCCTTCTGCAATTCGCAGTCGTCTGCCCTCCCTACTGCTTCCTAAAGGGTTGCGGGCCTACGGCAATCGCGATGAGTGGCCTGAAGGTGCAGATGCTTCGGCTCTTAATAATGGTCACAATATAGGGCTGGCGCTGCGCTGGTATGCTGCTTTGGCGGAAATGGATGCTCTGTTTGCTTTGCCCGATCCTGTCATTCGTGGACGTCTGGCCCGGTTCATGACAGAGGCTGTGGCCATGGTTAAAGCCCGTCCAGCGCTGACCATGCTGCCGATGGGCACACCTTTTGATGACGGCCGCTGGGATGCGGTACCGACCATCCTGTCCTTTCTGGTTGAAGATCCGCATGCGCCCGGTCGGCCGCTGGCGCTGGAAGATGCGCGGCGGCTGCATCGCTGGCTGAATGCGGATCTGTCGCCCTGGGTAATGGAAGGGGAGGGTAGTCTGCTCTGCGTGCTGGGGCAGCCAGTGCCGGTGCCTCATCCGCTGGTGGACGGGCCTGCCGGAGCGCTGCGTCTGTGTGCGGGGGCACGGCTTGTGTCGGGTGAGCCGTCGCATGAGGGGCTGGACGAGGAGCGCCGGTTGCAGCGCGAATGCATGGATGCTCGCCGGGTGCTCGGAAAACTGGAACTGATCCTGAAGCACTGGGATGTTCTGCTGGACGCGGACCCTGTCCCTCGTTACGCCCCACTGTCATGAGCCAGACAGATAAAGCGGTCCCGCACGGGCATTTTCTCGATACGCCGGAACTGCCGAAGGGCGTTACCCGGTTCTGGATGATTCGCCACGCGGTCGTGGAAGCCAGTGCGCGCAAGACGATGTATGGGGCGCTCGATGTACCGCTCTGCCGCGAAGCGATGGCGAGCCAGCAGGGCGGTTATGCCACGCTGGCGCGACGTCTGCCGAAGGATGCACTGTGGTACAGTTCGCCGTTGCAGCGGGCGCAGGATACCGCCGTCGAAATCCGTAAGGCGGGGGCGTTTTCGCGGGATGTGACGATTGATGGCCGCTTTATCGAACAGTCGATCGGAGAGTGGCACGGCACGCCACATTCGGAGTTCATGTCCCTGCTTCGTCTGCCGCCCAATCCGTTCTGGTCCATTTCTGCCTGTGAGCTTCCGCCGGGCGGTGAGAGCATGCTGGATGTTGGTGCACGTGTGGGGCACGGTCTTGAGGATCTGGCGAATGCGCATGAAGGGCAGGATATGGTTGTCGTCAGCCATGGCGGCGCCATACGAGCGGCCCTGGCGCATGCGCTGAGTGTTCATCCCGATACGGCGCTGCGCTTTTCGATCCAAAACCTGTCCATCACCATTTTGGAGCGTATCGACCGTCTGTGGCGCGTCGTGACGGTCAATGAACTGCCTGATTTCCGGGGTTGATATTCTACCGAGGAGAAGAATCAGTCTTCTCCCCGGTATTTTAGTTCAAGACTTGCTTGCTGCTGAGCATTGTTGCTGAAGACGGTCGATACCAGTCATCTGACATTCCACCACCAGTTCATCGACTGTGATCGTTTTTTTGGCCTTCTTCGCGATCATGATCTGTTTGGGAAGTGTCGCCGGATCATCGAACAGTTTTTGTTCCTGTGCCAGATAGGCAAGGGCGTCATCGGTCTTACCCTGGCTGTCGAGATAATCGGCCCATAGTAGGACGGTTTGCAGGATGACGTCGTCACGCTGGCTGGCGACCTGAAGATCCGCAATGGCTTGTCTGTTCTGACCAAGTCCGGCTTCCGTCAAGATGTTGAAATAGAGCCAGATCTGGCTTGAGCGCACCGGACTGCCGATCCCTGCCAGAAGCTGGTGGGTTTTCTGCCAGTTCTTTGTCCTCGCCATATCGGCCACTTCATTGATGGCCTGACTTTCATGCAGGAATTTCTGCACCTCCTGGCTTCGGATCCACTTCTGGAAGGGCGCCTTGTGAAGGATCGGGATCAGGTCTGCATAATTGCGATCGATGTAATGTGAAAGTTCCGCCCTGCGTTCAGCAGCGTGAGGATGATCGAGATTGACGTAGACCATACCTTTTCCGACATAGTTCAGTCCGGAACCCAGAAGCGAGAAGCCAGGTGTCAGGATGGGGTTCAGCACTGCGGCCGTCAGATTGTCTTTCTGGTTTTTCTCAGCCTCTTGCTGGGCTTTTTCCTGGGCTGCTTTTGCTTTCAGTTCGGCCCGCGCTGCATCGCGTTGGTCGGCGGTATTGAGGGCATCCAGCGAGGTTTCCGCCACGGAGACCGAGTATCCGGCTTTTGCCATCAGATCGACAGCAAGGGTATCGGCTTCCTCTTCCTGGGAACGGCTCCAGCTTGGGAACCCGCCATATTCACTGAGGGTATGTGCGCCATACAGGGATAGCAGAGCCGTTTTGGCGCTTGATGCAATGGCGCTTCCCCCTGCGGCGGCAGCAACCATGGTGCCAAATTCACTGGCTCCCGAGAATCTCTGCTCAAGTTTCTGGTTTGCGGCCTTGTCTGCTGCGTGTCCCAGAAGGATATGGGACAGTTCGTGAGCAATGATAAAAGCGAAAGCGTCTTCGGACTGCGTTTCCGGATTGTCAGAAAAATACTGGATCATGCCGGCGTTGATGAACATGCCTCCCGCTGGAGAGACGTCCGAGGAAAAATGCTCGTCTACGCTCAGGAAGATGGGTGCGTCGGGTTTTACCCCGGGCCACTGTGCCAGAAGACGGTCGCGGATTTGCTCCATGTAGGCGGTTATGGTCGGATCGACCACAATGCCCTCGATCTCGCTGTTGTGGGGGAAGATCAGTTTTTGAAGTGCGGGGCGCGCCGGATAGGATGCGGGGGGCGTAATATGAGAAATATAGGTGCCCTGCGCCGGAATGCCGGGATTGGATGTGCTGCATCCCAGAAGGGACAGGGTGCCTGCGAGTGCCAGGAACTTCTTCATGTCAGCGACCACCCGCCTTGCAGTTACTGGCAAATCCCGAGGATGAGCCTGTTCCGGAAGCTGCAAGCGTTCCAATATAGCTGCAGGATGTTTCCCGGGGGGCTGCTGCTGTCATTGTTGTCGTGACGGCAGCGCGGGCTACTAGGACGAGGCCTTTCGGAGTCTGGACCTTCAGAAATCCCGTCTCCTCGTCGATGCCGGCAACCGGCTGGTTCAGCAGATCAGAGGCGGGAATCTGACCGAGAGGAGCATGATTTTCCGCAAACGCATGAACCGTCTTTTCAAAGACGCCACTCACTGTAGGCGTTGATGCCGCCTGAGCCTGGGAAAGCAGAATGGTGGTGCACAGAAGGCCAAGAGACAGGATCTTTTTCATTGAGAGCCGCTTTCGGAGTTTGGCACGCGTTCTGATGTGAGGGCGTGCGACCGACAGTTAAGGAAATTGACGAAAGTCAGGACGAATCCTGTGGATTCACAGGATTCCCCAACGGCCAGCCAAAGCAGGATGAATCCGATCCAGTCGGCATTGGGCCATTGAATGAAGAGTTCGTTCAGGGCGAATACGATAGCGGTCAGGCTTGTGAGCAGAGCGAGATGCGCCCAGAAGCCCAGGCGGAATTTCTCGGCTTTTTCCGCTTCGGATTCTTCCGGACCGTGTGCGTGTTCCGCTTCTTCCTGTTGGGACCGCTGTGCCGAGCGCCTTAAAAGAACGAGGGTTCCGAGCAGAACGAGGAACAGACAGACGTATAGAAGAGCCTCATCCATACCGTTAAGAAGGGTCGGCTGGTGAGACAGGTCGAATGCGGCGAGTGCGGCGCAGAATATTGCAGGGACGAGAGCATTTACAGAAAGGGAAAGTGACAGAAAGTCCCGACTTTTCCGTCGGATATCATGGCGCAGTTTTGCTCCGTGACCTCGTGGGACTTCGGGGTGACTGTAATAGAACTTGAATGCCATCCATCCGGTGAAAATGAGCCACAGGATGAACTCGCAGATTTCTGCTTGGCCGATATGGACGCCGTGACCGAACTCTACTTCTGATGGTTCATGGAAATAGTGATTGCCGTAAGTGACGAGATTGTCGAAGGCCATGGCATGAAGTACGACATTCGGAACACGGCCCAGGAAGGGAAGGACGGTGTCGTCATGTTGGTCCCGGATATCCGTTCCATAAAAGACTGCGCGGCCCTTCAGGAGATGTGACAGGGGAGGGCTTCCGGCAGGTGTTCCCAGGCCGCGCTCGCCCAGCTGATGTGCGCCAATGGTCAGGGGATAATAAGCGTGCCCGACCTCATAGTCGCGCGAGCTTCCCCAGAATGCCCGGAAGCCCAGGGTAAAAGACTGCACGATACTTCTACAGAAAAAACCTCCCGAAAAAGGCACGGCGCAGATATTGCGGGGAGAGTTGGCCAATGAACTGACCTGTGTCTGGGCGGGGTCCACATGTAAGCCCCACTGGATCATCATGGGACGGCGGAAATCGTCTTCATGAAACGATCCGCACTGTCCTGACCATGTTGATGTGCACAGGCTGCGATAGACGTCGAAAGCGGCGTTTGCCTCGGGTTTCCTTGTCTCCTCCTGCGATGGTTCGTCTTCCTTTAGGGCTGCGTTCCCTTCTTCGAACAGCAGGGGGTAGGCAGATGAGGTTTCGAGGGCGTTGCTGTAGCTTTCGACATTTCTCAGTGGTGGCAGAAGATGAATCTGGTCTTGACCTTCTTCGCCCCGTGCGAAGAAAATAGGAATGTGTTTTGACTTTGCTTCATCCAGAACACTCTGGAACAGTGACAGGGATTCATCCGTATGTTCGTAGGCCATACGGAAATCGACAAAGACTGCGGCGGGATCAGCTTCAAGAATTTGCCGGAGAATGAATACCTGTCGCTGGTAGGAAAGGGGTAGAGCGGCATCGAATTGCTGCAGGGTTGGATCATTGATCGTCACGACCGCCACCCGCTGGTGGGACCGTGGAGAAGAAAGCCCATAGAACGGTGCAGTAATGGCTGAAAAAAACTGTGCAGATGAATTTTTTGTTGCACTCTCCAGAGAGAGTGGATCAAAAAATTTATAGACAATCCAAAACATCACCATCATGGAGATGTAAAGGATGGAACGATATTTTAAGACTCTGTTAACAACAGAGGCAGAATCTCGGAAAGAATGATTTTTATGCACAGTGTCATCTATTTTACGTACTGTTATGTTTTGTAAAAATTGAAATATGGAAAATCAAGTTTAATTTTCGATGCAATCAGAAAAACGTATCTTATCCGGAATGAGGATGTGGAGGTTTGTCCATGAGATGTATTATGTGTCGACTTTAACGGACGAAAAAGGTGCCCAGCATCATGGGAGCGGAGCAATTGACGTCCGGCAGGATAGATTCTGGAATCTAAAGATGGCTGCAGAGAGTTCTCTGTTCCTGAGAAAAAATATTCAGGGTCTGAAAATTTTCTGGAAATAACCGGAGACGGGCATGGTGGGCACACAAGGGCTCGAACCTTGGACCCGCTGATTAAGAGTCAGCTGCTCTACCAACTGAGCTATGTGCCCATGGCCCGTCTACCGGTGGAGCGGCTTATAGCGGTATTCTGTCCAGGGTAGCAAGGGGTTTTTTATTTTTTCATGAAGTTTAGTGCTGAAAATATGAAAATCCCTTTAATTTCAATGTCTTATCTGCGGTTGAGGAGGCGCATCACGCTCTCGAACTGCTCAAGGGACGTATAATCGATCTTCAGGGAGCCACCTTTTTTTCCATTATAGGAAATATGGACCTTCAGTCCGAGGCGGGAGGACAGGTCGTTTTCGATCTGAAGGATTTCCGCATCCCGTGCCTTTTTAGCCGGTGTCTGGATGTCTTTGCCGCCAGACAGGGCTTCCGTCTGACGCACGTTGAGGCCACGGGCTATGACGATTTTGGCTGCGGCGACCGGATCGGGGTGCGTCAGCAGCGCGCGGGCGTGACCGGCCGTGAGGGTGCCGCTGCGGACGTAGGCCCGGACTTCCGGCGGCAGGTTCAGCAGGCGCATGGTGTTAGTGATGTGCGGGCGGGACTTGCCGACGGCACCGGCCAATTCTTCCTGCGTCAGAGTATAGTCCGTGACGAGGCGTTGCAGGCCTTCGGCTTCTTCGATCGGGTTGAGATCCGCGCGCTGGAGGTTCTCGACCAGGGCTGCGGCCATCGCGTCCGTGTCATCCAGTTCGCGGATATGGACGGGGACACTGTGCAGGCCTGCAAGCTGTGAGGCGCGCCAGCGGCGCTCACCAGCGATGATCTGGTAATGACCTAGCTTTTCCGGATCGGGGCGGACGAGCAGGGGTTGCAGGACGCCGCGTGAGCGGATGGAATCGGCCAGTTCGGACAGGCGTTCGGGGTTCATGTCCTGTCGCGGCTGGAAGGGGCTTGGGACCAGAACATCCACGGGCAGGGACGAATGCTGCTGCGGCTGGGCGTTTGCGCGTGTGGCGCGGGCCAGTTGCGGCGCCTGATCGCCCAGAAGGGCTGCGAGGCCGCGACCAAGACGCGGGGAACTGTCCTTTTTGGCCATCGCCGGTTACGCCTTTGTTTTGTTCTTGTTGCGTTTGATCAGTTCGTCCGCCAGCGCCAGATAGGCGATGGCGCCTGTGGAGCGGGCGTCGTAATCCAGCACCGGAGAGCCATGGCTCTGGGCTTCGGAAATGCGGATGTTGCGCGGAATGATCGTCTCGAACACCTGATCGCCAAAAAAGCCGCGCGCATCCTGCGCCACGAGTTCGGACAGGTTGTTGCGCCGGTCGTACATCGTCAGGATAATGCCTTCGAGATGCAGGTCTGCATTGAAGGCGCGGCGGACGCGGTCGATGGTGCGGACGAGCTGGCTGATGCCTTCGAGCGCAAAGAACTCGCATTGCAGCGGCACGATGACGCTGTCGGACGCGACCAGTGCGTTGAGCGTTAGCAGACCGAGGCTGGGCGGACAGTCGATCAGGATCGTGTCGTAATCGCCTTGCAGCGCATGAAGGGCGTCGCGCAGACGGTATTCGCGGCGCTCGTCCCCGATCATTTCAAGCTCTGCGCCGGCCAGTTCGTTGTTGGCCGTGATGATTGAGAGATTCTCGAACGCGGTCTGTTGAGGCAGAGCGTGGGGTTCGGCTTCGACCATCAGCGCGGCATAGGTGCCGGTATTGCGCTGGTCGTAGTCGATGCCAAGTCCGGTGGAGGCGTTGCCCTGTGGGTCCAGATCCACGAGCAGGACGCGCTGCCCCTGACGGGCCAGACCGGCGGCCAGATTGATGGTGGTGGTGGTCTTGCCGACGCCTCCCTTCTGGTTGGTGACGGCAATGATCCGGGTGGTGGGAGATTCGGTTTTAGACGACACGCTTGAAATCACTGACCTTGATGATGGCTCCGCCGGGGTCGGTGCGGCTGGGAATAATGCTGTGGCTCATGTGCCAGTCGGCGCTTGCCTCGGTCAACTCGGCCTGCGCCTTCTGACCCTTCAGGAACAGGCAGAACCCGTCTTCCTTCAGCAATGGCCGCGCCCATTCGAGGAGCCTGTTAAGAGGAGCCAGCGCCCGGGCCGTGATGATGTCGGCCGGAGGGGGGCTGGCGGCTTCGATACGCTTGGCGATGACCGTGACATTGGCCTCGCAGATACGTCCGGCTTCCCGCAGGAAGGCGCATTTGCGCTGGTCCGATTCGATCAGGGTGACGGGGTTTCCGGTGGCGATGGCCAGAATGATGCCCGGAAAACCGCCGCCCGAACCCAGATCGGTGATGGTCTTGCCTTCAGGAATCAGTTCCGCGAGCTGAAGACTGTCTTCGATGTGACGGGGCCAGAGCTGGGCGATGTCACGCGGGCTGACGAGATTGATCTTTGCGTTCCACTGCACGAGCAGGTCGGCAAAGCGCTCCAGCCTCTCATGTGTTTCACGTGAAACGGTGGTCATGACAGGGTCCTTACATGGGCCAGCAGGGCGACCAGCGCGGCGGGTGTAACCCCGCGCACGCGCTGTGCTGCGGCGAAACTGGTCGGGCGGGCCTGGGAAAAGCGCTCGCGCATTTCGCTGCTCAGGCCGCCAATGGCAGTGTAATCCAGATCGGCCGGAAGGGCGATGGCACTTTCCGACGCGAGCTGTCGAATTTCACGATCCTGCCGGTGAAGATAGCCGCCATAACGGGCCTCGGTCTCGACATGGCGGCGGACGCGCAGGGGAAGTTCGCCGAACCACGGGGCCAGCGTGTTCAGGATCGTGTGGTCGCCGTTGCTGGCGAGGACATCCAGAACCGTGCGCCGGCGGCCATCCAGAGAGACTTCGAAACCGACGTCGCGGAGGGCCTGCGGCAGGAAGGTTGTTTCGGCGGCGCGGGCCATGGCGGCGTCGAGTTCGGCTTTCTGGGTGGTGAAAGCGGCTTCGCGTTCGGACAGGACGCAGCCTGCGGCGATTCCTTTGGGCGTCAGGCGTAGGTCGGCATTATCCGCGCGCAGGGTGAGACGATACTCGGCGCGGGATGTGAACATGCGATAGGGTTCGCTGATTCCGTGCAGCGTCAGGTCGTCGATCATGACGCCGAGATAGGCGTCGCTTCGGTCTAGCGTCAGCGCCTCGTTTCCGGCCGTGGCGCGGGCGGCGTTCAGGCCTGCGAGGAGGCCCTGTGCGCCGGCTTCTTCGTAGCCAGTCGTGCCGTTGATCTGTCCGGCAAGATACAGGCCCGGCAGGCGGCGCAGTTGCAGGGATGGCAGAAGCTCACGCGGGTCCACGTAATCATATTCGACGGCATAGCCTGCCGTGACGATGCGGGCGTCTTCCAGACCGGGCATGGTCGCGATCATGGCGGCCTGCACGTCGGCGGGCAAACTGGTGCTGATACCATTGGGATAGACCAGATCGCCGCCCGGATTGCCGGGCAGGGCTTCAGGTTCCAGAAAGACCTGATGCGAGCTGCGGTCGGCGAAGCGGACCACCTTGTCTTCGATGGACGGGCAGTAGCGTGGGCCGCGGCCGGCGATGGCGCCGCCATACATGGCCGAGCGGTGCAGGTTCTCGGTGATGATCCTGTGGGTCTCGGCGGTGGTCTGGGTGATGCGGCAGACGACCTGCGGGTTGGTGATGGCCGTCGTCATGGGGCTGAAGGCCTCGGGCTCGGCATCGCCGGGATCGGCCGGGAGGTTTTCCCAGTCGATGCTGTCTTTGGCCAAACGCGGCGGCGTGCCGGTCTTGAGGCGGCCCATCTGGAGGCCGAGCGCATAGAGCCGTTCGCCCAGACGCTTGGCCGGAGCCTCACCGATGCGTCCGGCCTCCGTCTGGGTGTGGCCGACATGGATGACGCCGCGCAGGAAGGTTCCGGCGGTCAGGACGACGGCGCCGCAGTGGAACGCGCGACCGTCTTCGCAGATAACGCCTGTGATGTGGCCGTTCTCTTCTATCAGGTCTCCGGCAGCGCCTTCGAGGGTCGTCAGATTGGGTGTGGCGGCGAGCAGATCCTGAATGGCGGCGCGGTAGAGGGAGCGGTCAGCCTGGGCGCGGGGGCCATGAACGGCCGGGCCCTTGGAGCGGTTGAGCAGTTTGAAATGGATGCCTGCGCGGTCTGCGGCTTTACCCATCAGGCCGTCGAGCGCGTCGATTTCGCGCACGAGATGGCCCTTGCCGATCCCGCCGATGGCTGGGTTGCAGGACATGGCGCCGATCGTTTCAAGCCGATGGGTGAGCAGCAGGGTGCGCGCGCCGAAACGGGCCGATGCCGCTGCAGCTTCACATCCGGCATGACCGCCGCCGATCACGATGACGTCGAAATCGCTCACAACCTACTTCCCGATACAGAACTGCCCGAAAATCGCATCGAGCAGGGATTCAATATCAACACGTCCGGTCAGACGCCCCAGAGCCAGCATGGACAGCCGGAGTTCTTCGCCCCGCAGTTCCGGCCATGTCGCGGTCCGGGCCTGATCCAGATGGGTTGCGGCCTCCTGGATTCCGGCGCGGTGTCTGGCGCGGGTCAGCGGAGGCGAGGTTGAACCGGCCATGAGTTCGGACACCCGTTCGGACAGGACCTGACGCAGCGCATCAAGTCCTTCGCCGGACTGCGTGCTGATCCCTAACATGCCGGGCGGGGCTGGTGCGATGTCGATTTTCGTCCGGATGGGAATTTCCTGTCCGGAAAGGGTGTCGAGGCTTTCATCCGGGCCGATCAGGTGGAGAAGCACGTCCGCCTGTTTCACGTGAAACAGCGCGCGGCGGATGCCTTCGGCCTCGATTTCGTCTTCCGTCTCGCGCAGGCCTGCCGTGTCGATCAGACGCAGGCGGACGCCGTCCAGAGTCCAGTCTATTGCTATGGCGTCCCGTGTGGTGCCTGCGCGATGAGTGACGATAGCAGAGTCGGTTCCGGATAACGTATTGAGAAGGCTGGATTTTCCGACATTGGGCGAGCCTGCGATCACCACGGTCAGGCCCTGGCGCATGAGTTCTCCGCGATTGTCCTGAAGATGGGCGGACATTTCGGTCTGGAGCTTCGAGAGTTCCTCGACCAGTCCGTCTTCCACGTCCTGTGGAAGGTCTTCGTCCGGGAAGTCAATCAAGGCTTCCTGATGGGCAAGGACGAGACGCAGGCGCTGTGCCCAGTCGTCGTACAGGCGGCTCAGGGCGCCGTCGGCCTGGCGGAGGGCCTGTTTGCGCTGGCTTTCGGTTTCAGCGTCCACGAGGTCGGCAATGGCTTCGGCCTGAAGGAGATCCAGTCTTCCTTTCTGCACGGCGCGGCGTGTGAATTCGCCGGGTTCGGCGGGGCGGGCTCCTAGATCGGTGAGGGCGTCGGCTACGCGGGCGATGATGGCGGGGCCAGCATGGAGGTGCAGCTCGAAGCCGTCTTCCCCGGTGTAGGAGTTGGGGCCGGGGAGCCAGAGGGCGACGGCATGATCGAGCACGTCTTCGCTCTTGCGCAGGGTGCGCAGGCTGGCGCGCCGTGGTTCGGGCAAGCGTCCGTTACAGAGCGTCTTCAGGATCGTATCACAGCCTGGACCGCTGGCGCGAATGATCGCGATGGCAGCACGGGAGGGACCTGTGGCTAGGGCAAAAATGACCTGTGGCGTATTGTCAGGGACGTCCGGAAGGGATGAGCGCGTCATAGGTTTCTATGTAGTGCAGGTGGCTCCATAGTGAAATGCCCTGCGCGCAGGTACGAAAAAAGGCGGACCGTTTCCGATCCGCCCTTTCTTTCAGACTGACAGGGGTGGGGACGCTTACTGTGCGTCGTCCACGCCGGTGTGGGTCTGCGGGGAGAAGGTCCAGCCTGCGCCGTAAGGCTGCGGCACATAGGCCATCCAGCCCTGGCTGGAGACGTTCCAGCCAGCTGTGGAGACCGGAGCGCCTGTCGTACGCAGTTTCTGGATATCGGCAGCAGACACTGTGCCTGGTGCGTTGTTACCCCAGCCCTTGCGCATGAAGTTCACGACATCGGCCATCTGCTGGTCGGAGAGGTGATTCTTGAACCCGGGCATGGCAACAGCGGACGGTGCGCTGTTGGTCGGGGGAAGGATGCCACCGAAGGCCACGACATTGGCGAGCGACGTCGGATCGTCGGTAATGACGACCGGGTTGCCTGCCAGCGGCGGGAACATGCGGTTGACGCCAGAACCATCGTTCATGTGGCAGATGGCGCAGTTGTGCAGATAGACTTCCGCACCGGCGTTGCCCTGACCACCCTTGTTCAGCAGAGCGACCGTCTGGCCGTCATCCTGACCGAGGTTCTTGCCTTCCGGTACGGCCGGCATGCTCTTGAGGTACTTGGCTGTGGCGCGCAGATCGTCGTCCGACCAGTGCTGCGTGCTGTAGGCCACCACGTCGGCCATGCCACCGAAGACGGCGGAGTGGTCGATGCGGCCGCTCTTGAGGAAGGTGACGATGTCATCTTCAGACCAGCGACCCAGACCCGTGTCGCTGTTGCTGCGAAGGCTCGGCGCGATCCAGTTGTCGATCGGAGCACCACCGGACAGATAGGCGTTGCCGCCAGCCGTACCGTAGGCCTTGACCTGCATTCCGAAACCGCGGGGCGTGTGGCATTCGCCGCAATGGCCCGGGCCGTCGACGAGGTATTCGCCGCGAGCGACTTCCGGATCACTGATGCTCTTGTCCACGCCTGGTGTCATGCTGGGGACGAACATGGCGCGCCAGATGGCCAGCGGCCAGCGCATAGACAGAGGCCAGCTGATATCCGGAGCCTTGTTCTGCTGGGCGACCGGCTTCACGCCGTGCATGAAGAAGGCATACATCGCGCGAATGTCGTCATCGGACAGACGTGCGAATTCAGGATAGGGCATGGCCGGATAGACCGTTGCACCATCCTTGCGGATGCCTTTGCGGAGGGCCTTCGTGAAGTCCTCCAGGGTGTAGTTGCCGATACCGTATTCCGGATCCGGCGTGATGTTGGTCGAATAGATCGTGCCGATCGGGCTCTTGATCTCCAGACCGCCTGCATAGGGCTGTCCGTGCAGGGCCGTATGGCAGGCGATACAGTCCGACAGGCGGGCGACGTATTCGCCACGTTTGATCAGGGCGTCATCGGCGTCCTGGGCATGGGCGGCGCCGAAAGACACCGCCATGAGGCCGATAGCGGCCGCGAGTTTCCATCCCTGTTTCATCTCAGATACCAGCCTGTCCCGAGTTAATGCGTTCAGCATGTCACGTGTTCCTTATGCAAACCGCTGCCTCAGGGGTGATCCGCGGTCGGGATATCGGCCGTGGACTGCGGGACATTCAGGAACTGATCGTTCGGAACGCCTGTTGAGTTCTGACGTGCCTTGACTTCCTCATCATAGGATTCGTTTGCACGCTTCACGATGAAGTTGCGGATGTCCTCGATCTGGTCAGGCGTCAGGGACGTATCGAAGCGGTCCATGCCGTAGGCTGTCAGAGCACCGCGACCAACGAGCTTGTAGAAGCTTTCCTTGCCGCGCGGCGCGCCGGACCAGCGGAGGTCAGGAAGAACGCCACCGGAGATTCCGTTGTCGCCATGGCAGGCCGAGCAGAACGTCTGATACAGGAAGTATCCGTTCTTCTGACGGGCTTCGTCATAGGTCGGAACCGGCTTGACCGGGGTGAAGCCCAGTTCGTTCTTCGCAGGCAGGTTGTCCTTGCCGTCGAGCGAGAAGGCGATCACGCGGGAGTGGTTGACCGTCCAGCCTGAAGTGCGGGCAACGCCGCCGTACAGGAACGGATAGATGCCGCCCCAGCCCACTTCAACTGCGACATACTGCTTGCCGTTGGCCATATAGGTTACTGGCGGAGCGATGATCGCGCTCTGTGCGGGGAAGGAATAGAGATCGTTGCCGTTCGTGGCGTCGTAGGCGTGGAATTCGCCGTTCGCCAGACCCTGGAAGATCACGTTACCGGCCGTGGCAACGATACCACCGTTCCACGGACCCTTGTGGTTGATCGTGAAGGCCGGTGCCATTTTCACGGGATCCCAGGCCAGCGTCCAGCCCTTGAGAACCTTCAGGAAGTCCTGCTTGGCGGCGACGTGTGCTGGATCTTTGTCGTCGAAGAGGCCGATCTTGTTCATGTCGAGGCCGAGGTTCCAGGCGTCATGATACGCCTTGAAGCCGCCTTTCTGGCCATCGTACAGGAGCGGGATCTGCTGTGCCGGGATGTAGACCAGCTTCGTCTTCGGGCTGTAGGCCATGGCGGCGAAGTTATGGCCACCCAGCTCGCCCGGAAGGCCGAGCCAGGGCTTGCCTGTCAGCGTCCACAGAGCATCAGGCACGTAGTTCGGACGACCCGTAACAGGATCCAGACCGTTGGCCCAGTTCTCGTAGGTGTAGGGCTTGCCGGTGATGAACTTACCCGTCTTGGCATCGATGATGTAGAAGAAGCCGTTCTTCGGAGCATGAACGATCACATGGCGCATTTCGCCGTTGACCGGCATGTCGAGCGTCATGATCTGCTGGACCGAAGTGTAATCCCACTGGTCCATCGGCGTTTCCTGGAAATGCCAGACGTACTTGCCGGTATCAGGATTGATCGCGACAATGCTGCCGAGGAAGAGGTTGTCGCCCTTGCCTTCGGAACGGAACTTGTAGTTCCAAGGCGAACCGTTGCCGACGGCCAGATAGACGAGGTCCGTCACCGGGTCATAGACGAGCGAATCCCAGACGGTACCGCCGCCGCCCTGCTGCTTCCAGGCACCGTTCTTGCCCCAGGTCGGGTAAGCCTTGGACATTAGGATGTCGTCGGAGGCTGCGCCGTCAGGCTTGTTCTCGGGGTTCGGAACAGTGAAGAAGCGCCAGTCGAGCTTGCCGGTTTCTGCGTCGAAGGCAGAGACGAAGCCACGGGCACCGAATTCTGCACCACCGTTGCCGATCAGGACTTTGCCTTTGGCGATACGGGGAGCACCGTCAACCGTGTAGGAGCGCTGGTGGCCGAGTTGGGCCTCCTTGGGGATCGTGTAGACGCTCCAGACCAGCTTGCCGGTCTTGGCGTCGAGCGCGATTAGACGGCCGTCGAACGTGCCGAAATAAACCTTGCCGTTCCAGTAGGCGGCACCACGGCTGACCGTGTCACAGCAGCCACGGTCAGCGATGTTGCCCGGAACCTTCGGATCGTAGGACCACAGGAGCTTGCCGGTCGCTGCATCCAGCGCCTTCATCTTGCTCCAGTTGGTCGTGGCGTACATGACGCCATTGACGATCAGGGGAGTGCCTTCCTGGCCGCGGTTCGTGTCCAGATCATAGTGCCAGGCGAGCTTCAGCTTGCCGACGTTGTCCGTGTTGATCTGGTCGAGCGGGCTGTAACGCTGCTCGGAATAGGAACGGCCATAAGACATCCAGTCCCCGGCATGGCCGCCATTATCGGCGCTTGTGATTGCTGCGCCGGTATCTTCCTGTGCGAAAGCGACGGGCACAGCTGCCGAGAACGCCAGTGCGGCGGCGCAGCTGAGGAGGCGCTTTTTCGTAACCTTGATCGGCGTCAGTAGACCAGAAGTCATGATCCAACTGTCCTTTTTGTAAAGACTGTTTCCGCTGTGATATTCTGGACCCGTGAAGTCTTGAAAGGTGAGGATGGAAATCCCTGTCCCCTCAAGCCGACAATTAGTACCGGACACCCGCAGCATGAGAACTTACTGCCCCTATTTTATTACCTAAGACAAACACGGCTTCTGACGTTTCCGTGAGGAAGTTGTGCAGGAGAGGGATGAAGTGCCTGTGACAGGCTTCACCAAATGATTACACTCGCGTTTCGGAAAACCTAGTATGGCATTTTCGATACGAAAAATGGCAGTTTTCCAACACATTACAGAACATTGCTGGAAAGCCTACATAAGCGGTGCCATATGTGTTTTTGGTATATTTTCATATGTCGATATGCGTATAACGCATGGCTAAAAAGTCTCGGTATGATGCAGTTTCGCCGGATTGACGGTTTTGAGCCACTCGGGCACCGTGTTGTTCATGCCACAGCTATCCTGCCACTCACCTTTCGGGGCCCTTACCATTAGTGAAGACGAAGGCGAGATTGTCGCTCTCGACTGGGGTTGGGGACGCGATCAGGAGGAGACTCCACTCCTTCTGAAGGCTCGCGATCTT
The DNA here is from genome assembly GCF_016757795.1 of Gluconobacter sphaericus. Taxonomy (GTDB): domain Bacteria; phylum Pseudomonadota; class Alphaproteobacteria; order Acetobacterales; family Acetobacteraceae; genus Gluconobacter; species Gluconobacter sphaericus. The sequence goes on from NZ_CP068419.1 coordinate 1,263,605, forward strand.
CTGGAGCGCTATTTTGACGGGGAATCGGTCGACTTCGACACGCTACCCTATCGCCCCTACGGGACTCCGTACCGCCAGAAGGTCTGGGATGCGCTGCGGCGGATTCCCTATGGCAAGACCCGGACTTACGCGGATATCGCGGCCGAGGTCGGTGGGTCTGCGCGGTCGGTTGGCGGAGCGGTTGGGGCGAATCCGATTCCGATCTTGATCCCCTGTCACCGTGTTGTCGGGCGGGCGGGGCTTGGCGGATATTCGGGACTGGGAGGCATCGCGGACAAGCATGCGATGATGCATCTGGAAGGCGTGCTGTAACAGACAGGCTTTCCCGTCATTTCGATAGATTGGACAACAAAAAAGGGGAGCCGGAGCTCCCCTTTTTCTGTCGGCCATGCTGATCCGGGATCAGTTGTTCATGGCGTCGAAGAAGTCCTGATTGGATTTGCTGTACTTGAGCTTGTCCAGCAGGAAGTCCATGGCGTCCATCGTGCCCATAGGGGCAAGGATGCGGCGCAGAACCCACATCTTGGACAGTTCGGCGCGATCGACCAGCAGTTCTTCCTTACGTGTGCCCGACTTGGTGATGTCGATGGCGGGGAAGGTGCGCTTGTCGGCCAGCTTGCGGTCCAGAATGAGTTCGGCGTTACCGGTGCCCTTGAACTCTTCGAAGATGACTTCGTCCATGCGCGAGCCCGTGTCGATCAGGGCGGTTGCGATGATCGTCAGCGAGCCGCCTTCCTCGATGTTACGCGCGGCGCCGAAGAAACGCTTGGGGCGCTGCAGGGCGTTGGCGTCCACGCCGCCGGTCAGCACTTTGCCCGAGGAGGGGACGACGGTGTTGTAGGCGCGGGCGAGACGGGTGATGGAGTCCAGCAGGATGACCACGTCGCGTTTGTGCTCGACCAGGCGCTTGGCCTTTTCCAGCACCATTTCCGTCACCTGGACGTGGCGGGTCGCCGGTTCGTCGAAGGTGGAGGAAACGACCTCGCCGCGGACCGAGCGGGCCATGTCCGTCACTTCTTCCGGGCGTTCGTCGATCAGCAGGACGATCAGGAACACTTCGGGGTGGTTGGCGGAGATGGAGGCGGCGATGCTCTGGAGCATCACGGTCTTGCCGGTGCGGGGTGGCGCGACGATCAGGGCGCGCTGGCCCATGCCGATCGGCGTCACGAGATCGATTACGCGTGGGGTGTAGTCGCGCTGGTCTTTTTTGCCCCGGCCGCGCGGAGAGGATTCCGTGACGGCGGGTTCGGACTGTTCGACTTCCATCTTCAGGCGACGCTCGGGGTAGAGCGGCGTGAGGTTGTCGAAGTTGATGCGGGTCCGGACGGTTTCCGGGGCCTCAAAATTGATGGTGTTGACCTTCAGCAGCGCAAAATAGCGCTCGCCGTCGCGCGGGGCGCGGATCTGGCCTTCAACCGTGTCGCCCGGGCGCAGGCCGAAGCGGCGGACCTGCGTGGGGGAGATGTAGATGTCGTCGGGGCCGGGAAGGTAGTTGGCTTCCGGGCTGCGCAGGAAACCGAAGCCGTCTGGCAGGATTTCGAGCGTGCCTTCGCCGTAGATCGCCTGATCGCGTTCGGCGAGGGTCTTGAGGATGGCGAACATGATGTCCTGCTTGCGCATGGACGAGACGTTCTCGATCTCCAGTTCCTCTGCGTAATCCAGAAGGTCGGCTGGGGATTTTTTCTTGAGTTCGGCAAGATGCATGAAAGACGCGCCTTGATGTGCCGGTAGTGGCAGACCTGATAGGGGAAGGGATGCGCGACCGTACAGAAGGCGGAGCTACTGAACGGGAACTGCTTGTGTCAGGCGGTTATCTGTGAGGATTTCGCAGGACGGGGGAAGCAGGAAGCATCCGTAAGGAAAGGGAGACCGGGTGACAGGACGCCACCGGAAAGTCGTCCATCGCTTACCGGAGCGCGCGAAGCGGTGTCAAGACTCCTGCACAGGCTCCGGATCACTTTGATCTATGTCAATTTCTTTTAGGTCAGGTCCTCAGCATGGCTTCTGCTGTGCGGAGGGAGAGGGCCATGATGGCCAGAGCCGGGTTGGCGGCGGCGGCGCTGGGGAAGATTGAGTGGTCGGAGACCCACAGATTGTCGATATCGAAACTACGGCCGACCGGATTGACGACATTGCTTCCGGCATCGGCGCCCATGCGACAGGTGCCGATCATGTGGGCAGCGCGGTCGATGACGCGGATGTCCTTTGCACCGACGGTTTCCCACATCTGTGTCATCAGGCGCGCGGCGTGATGATGCATGGCCCATTCATTGGGACCATAGGAATGTTCGATCAGGGGCTTGGGGATGCCGAAGGCGTCCTTCTCGTCCGAAAGCGTCACGCGGTTTTCGGGGCGGGGCAGACATTCGCCGTTGATGCCCATGCCTGCTGAGCGGTTATATCCGGCGAGCGCGCGGGCGAAGGCCGGACCGCGTGTCGTGGTGCTGCGGGCGAGGTTCTGGCCCCAGGTTGCGGGCATCATGCCTAGCGATTGCACGAGGTAGCCGCCGACGAAATCCGCATCCTTTGGGCGCATCATGTCTTCGGTGATGGTCAGGGACGGGTAGCCGCGATTGGGGCGGATGTCTTCGTCGAACTCGCCCCAGACCTGGGTGGAGACATGGGTCATGTAGTTCTGGCCGACCTGACCGGAGCTGTTGGCAAGACCATTGGTCAAGAGCAGGCGCGGGGTTTCGACGGCACCGGCGGCGAGGACGAGGGTCGCGCATTTCTGACGGTGTTCGACGCCGTTCTGGCGATAGACCACGCCGGTCACGCGGCCTGAACTGTCGCGTTCGATCGTATGGGCGAAGCAGCCCGGGCGGAGTTCCGCGCCATAGGCGACGGCCATGGGGAGCCATGTGTTGTCCGTGCCCGATTTGGCGCCATTGCGGCAGCCCTGATGGCAGGCCCCACAGTTGGCGCAGGCATGGCGGGTGCCGAAATGTGGCTGTTCGATATCGCGGGTGATGAGGGCGGCGGGGCCGTCTGCGTGGCGCAGGCCGAGCGCGTCACAGCCTTCACGCATTTTCAGCGCGGCGGAGTTGGCCGGCGGGGGCGCGTAGGCGTAGCGACGCTCTGGGTCCCACGGATAATGGGCGGGGCCGGAGACGCCGATAAAGGATTCTACGCGCTCGATATAGGGGAGCAGTTCGTCCAGGCCGAAGGGCCAGTCCACGCCCTTGCCGGTTTCGGTGTGCAGGTGGAAGTCGCGGGCGTCCATGCGCGGCATGAAGGCGCCGTAATGAAGCAGGGAGCCGCCAAGGCCGGTGCCGCTGTTGTTGCCGCCGAAAGCCTGCGGGTTTGTGCCTGCGGAGAGGCGTTCGTGCAGCCAGTATAGTTCGCGGGCGGCTATTTCGTCAGGCGTGTGTCCCGTGGCGGGGAAGGCGGGGCCGGCTTCGAGCACGACGACGGTTTTGCCGTTGCGGGCGAGTTCTGCGGCCAGGGGCGCGCCACCGGCACCGCTGCCGATGATGAGGGTATCGACGATGTCCGTTTTGGCGAATGTTTTCATGAGGGTGCTGCTGCTCATTCGCTGGATTCTGCCATCTGGAGAAGGGGGGCGGTGGCTTTGGGTTCGAAGTCTTCGCGGCTGTCGGAGCCGACCTTTGTAAAGCCCTGAAAGACCGTGTCGCCGCCGGTGAGGCTGGAGGAAATGCCGAGTGCCTGTTGGATGCGCGGGTCACTCATGATGCAGTCTACGACCTCGCCACGCAGGTCTCCGGACCAGCGTTTCATCTGGGATGCCGTAAGCCGGCCTTCGCGCTCGAGACCAATCTGACCCTCCATGACGGCGTCGAGCAGGGCGCCGCGCAGGTCCGGGGCCAGGTGGATGAAGGCGAGTCCGTGCTGTTCGGCCGCGACGTCGTCGAGGGTCAGGAGAGCGGATTCCCAGGCTTCGGCATCGGGCGGGAGGTCCGCGAAACGCCAGCCGTCACGCGGGCCGGAGAGCGCGGCGTCGATCCGGGCTGTCATGGCAATGTCGGTGGCGGGAGGTAGGATTTCGTCCAGCGGGAGCAGGACGGGCAGCAGCGCGTCGAGGGCGGCATAGGCCCGGAGCGACAGGGTGCGCGGCTGTGCGGTGGAGACCGAAAGCCGCGATGTCAGGATCTCGCGGGTACGGGTGGAAAGATGGTCGGAGTCCAGAATTTCAGGACGGTCGGGCGGGTGGGACATTGCGGCCTCCTGTGTTTTGGTTTCAAAGTCCGGCGACGGGGAGGGTTCCGCCTCCCACTGGGAACGAAGATGCAGTATTCTGCATTCTTAACCTTTTCCGGACAGAGTGCCGGGTACGGCACAGACATTTCCCCGCTTCGCGGCGGGACGCAAGACAGGGAAGCAGCATGACTGTCGAAATCAGGGTTCCGGCGCTTGGAGAAAGCCTGACGACTGCGACTGTCGCGCGGTGGCTTAAAAACTCCGGCGACTATGTGCAGCATGACGAGACCATCGTGGAGCTGGAGACGGACAAGGTCAGCGTTGAAGTGACCGCGCCGTCCGCCGGGCGTCTGGAAGACTGTGTGGCGGTGGGCACGGAAGTCGAAATCGGCGGTCTGTTGGGGGCGGTGGACGAGACGGCGGAGGCACCGGCTGCTGCTGCACGCGCTCCTGTGGCTGAGGCTCCTGCTGCGCCGCCGGTTCCGGAACCTGTCGCATCCCTTGCGCGCGTCACGCCTCCCGCTCCGGAAGCGCCGAAGCCCATTTCTCTCGCACCGGCCCCCAAGCTGTCTTCGCATGAGGCGCGGGAGCGTCGGGTCCCCATGAGTCGTCTGCGTCAGACGATCGCGCGGAATCTGAAGGCGGCGCAGAACACGGCGGCCATTCTGACGACGTTCAACGAGATCGACATGTCCGCCGCCAAGGCGCTGCGGGCGGAATACAAGGACGAGTTCGAAAAGAAGCATGACGGCGCGCGTCTGGGCTTCATGTCCTTTTTCGCGCGGGCCGTGGTGGGTGCGCTGAAGGATTATCCGGCGATCAATGCGCAGATCGAAGGCGATGAGATCGTTTATCGCGAGTTCGTCAATCTGGGCATTGCGGTGGGCACGGAGCGCGGGCTGGTGGTGCCGGTGCTGCATGATGCCGATCAGATGAGCTTTGCCGAGCTGGAGCGTCGCATCGCCGATTACGGCAAGCGGGCGCGGACGGGCGGTCTGAAGCTGGAGGAACTGTCGCACGGGACGTTCTCCATCACGAATGGTGGGATTTTTGGATCGCTGCTCTCCACGCCGATCCTGAATACGCCGCAGTCGGGCATTTTGGGGATGCATGCCATTCAGGATCGTCCGGTCGTGCGGGATGGGCAGATCGTGATCCGGCCGATGATGTATGTTGCGCTGTCTTACGATCATCGGATCGTGGACGGGCGGGAAGCGGTGAGCTTCCTCGTCCGGATCAAGCAACTTGTGGAAGATCCGAGGCGTCTACTTCTGGATCTGTGACGCCTTTTGCGTGGCTGGTGCGTTGAAGACGTTCCAGTCATGCCGAACGCCGGACAGGTCTCTGTTCCCTCGCGTTCTGTCTGTTGTTCCGAACCCGAGGATGGTGCCCTGAAGATGCGTGATGTTTCCAGACTGACGCGGTTTGCTGCCCTGCTATGTGCGTCTACAGTGATGGTTCTGGGCATGACACCGCTAGCGGCCTGTGCACGGCCGGATGGCGCAAGTCCGGAAATATCGACTCATCAGCCGGATACGACTTCCTCTCTGGGAGCGTCGGTCCCACCACCCGCTAGTAATCCGCCGACCGATACGCCACCGCGGCCCAATTTGGCGCCACTAGCTCTGGATATTCCGGATCTGCCGGTTGTATCCGACGAGGTAGCGCGAGAAGAGGCGTCACGCTTGGCGGTGCTGATGAAGCATACCGTTAAAGGGTTCAGCACATACACGCCCGAACGCCGTCGGGCGTTCCTGACGCTTGCGAAGGACGAGGTGACGCAGGCGAACATGCCGATTGCGCGGCCGCAGCTTGTCATGGTCGTGGACCGTAACGAGAAGATCCAGCATCTGGATTATGTGCTGGCGCTGCCGGATGCGCCCTGGGAATCTCTTGGAGGTACGCCGGTTTCGACCGGGACGACGGGACGAAAATATTACTATATTACACCGACCGGGGTTTTCCAGAACACGGCGGATCGTCTGGGCTACCGGGCGGAAGGCACGAAGAATAAGTACGGAATCCGTGGGATTGGCGCCAAGGGGTCGCGTGTGTGGGATATGGGATGGCAGACGGCGATGAAGGGCTGGCTGCCGCGACATGAAACCGGGCAGATTCGGCTGGAAGTCCATGCGACGGATCCGCAGTTCCTGGAATGGCGCCTAGGGCATCCGGCTTCTGAAGGCTGCATCCGGATTCCGGCGACCATGAACAAGTTCATGGATCATTACGGGCTGATCGATGCGCTTTATGAGCAGGCCGCGAGCTATGATCCACGTTTTCAGGCGCTACTTCCGAAGAACCGACAGCCGACACAGATTGCCGGGGATCTGGTGGTGGTGATCGATTCAGGGCCGCTGACGGAACCGAAGATTGACCCGATAGCAGATAAAAGGCCGTTACCTTGATTATCAACGTAATCATCCATCATTAATATTTTATTAATAAATAATAAAGAGATTTTACTAAGTGAAACTCTTTCGTATGGAATGCATAATATTCACTAGAGCACATTCTCTATACTATTCAAGATGCGCAACCATATCCGGTTTTCCGGGTGTTTCGTTGATGCCTTGTTGTTGGGAGGAATCTCCTACGCAGATATTTCTTATTTAAGATAAAAGCAGCATGAAGAGCACAAAGCGAAAAATAAAAAACGGCGATGCCTGTCGTGGAAAATCTGACCGTTCTGGGGCATGTCTTGCGGATTGCAGCTGTCACATTATCGCTGGTTATTAGGGGAAAGATATTGAAAATTCAGTATAGCTTTCTGAGCAACAATATCATTCCGCGCGTCAGCATCGACGATATTATCCGGTTCTATCCGAGTGGTTATTCAAAAAAATATAACGACACCGGAATTGGTAAGGCCGAGCCTTTGAGCCTTTGAGCCTTTGAACCGGCGTGGCCGGAAACGAGCAACCGATTTTCGTGAGATCATCAATGCGCTGCGTTATCTCGTCCGCTCAGGTTGTGGCTAGGAAATGCTGCCTGTTCATTTTGGTCCATGGAAGACCGTCTATTGGTGGTTCCGCAGGCTAATGTGCCGTTTCCTGTTTCAAACCATCCATGATGTCTGCCTGATGCTCGATCGTGAAGCCGCGGGACGCGAGGCCAGTCCATCTGGGGGCGTTATCGATAGCCAGAGTATCAAAGCTCCTCATGCAAAGACCCGTGGCTATGACGCCGGCAAGAAGATCGTTGGTCGCAAGCGTCATATCGCGGTCGATACCGATGGCCGACTGCTTCTGGTCAGGCTGACACCAGCCGATATTTCGGATAGTGCGGGTGGACAGATGATCCTGGATGCTATCCGCCAACGCTGGCCGTGGGTGAAGCATTTCTTCGCAGATGGGGCCTATGACCACCTGCAGTTGATGGACAAAGCCGCCTTTCACGACTTCACGGTCGAGATCATCCGGCGCTCAGATACGACAAAAGGATTTGAAGTCCTGCCACGTCGATGGGTCGTTGAACGGACATTCGGCTGGATGATCCGCTGGCGCCGACTGGTGGGGGATTACGAACAGCGTATCGACGTGGCAGAGGCCATGATCCACATCGCCATGGGAAGCCTCATGCTACGTCGAAATGCTCATCCCTGAATTTCCAAAAGAGCTCTTAGGAGGGACAGTACAACATCCTCCCTATTCATTTTGTATTTCTTGGAAGAAGCACATATTAATATCGGATATGGAACGGATTCTGTACTCAGAAATGCTACGTTCGGTGAAGCCATGGAGTTCATATCCGAGACGTAGTTAATCAAAAAAAGGTGTCTCTGTAGGGGATTTATGGGAGTTTTCACGTGTGCCGGTGGCATAGAAGTTGGCAGTGGAAAGATGCGTTTGGGTGTATGTTTTTCGACATCCAGTATGAAGAGTCGAACGGCTATTTGAGCAATTCGACCGAGCGGTGAGGTAATTTAACGTTTAAGAATGTAATCGATCTTGCGCCCGAAACGATATACAACAAGGAAGCAGTACACGGCATCGGGGGTGACTCTTGCCGAATATGCGAAATACGACGAGAATTACGGGCTGTGAAATGACCCGTCCAAAACAGTGTTATTACAGATATAATTCCAGCACCTAACATGTCCGATTTTGATTGTGTGAGCCTCAATCGGCGCTTTGCATCGTGGCTGACGATGGAAAACCAGCTTTATTAAGCGGGTTCGAGTATGGTTATCTAGGAAAGCACGGATGGTAATTTAGACGTGCACAGGTGCGAATAGTGTGACGTTCTATAATTTAGCCGTGAAGAAAATGGCGACCTATGTTAGTGATATTTCTGGGAATGTGCGAACACTAAATTTGTTATTATATAGATACGTTACGACTAGGGTTGTATATATTTTGTATGGATATTCCGTTCAATGTATGGGCGGATGTGCCGAAGGGTCGTCGCTAAACCTATGTACTGGAGCTTAGCAAAAACGCGATCTTGGTTCTCTCCGAGGTGGGGTTGGCTTACAACTATGATATTCCCGATCTGAACACGATGGTTCAGTCCTATCGCGAGTTCGATATTCACCCTTGGAATGGATTATTATCAATACTTTTGTAAAATATTCCTTGTTCATAACGAGATTTAGTGTGGCGATAAATAAATCGACAAAGATTCTGATGAGGGGCAGTCGGTATTGTGTATCCTGACAGACACCTATTACGATAAGTTAACGTATTATGAAAAATTTGATTGCGCATCCGATGTCGGTTTTCCAGGTTTGGTTCGTTGGAAATGTAAAATCGGAAACGACTCTCAATTATCAAGTTGGATCGGTTTATCATGGCAAGAACTGGAGGCTGTCATTGGATGAAATTACACCGATTTCTCCCATTATATCATTTTCAAACAGATTGGTGTCGAGAGCATTGGCGCGACCTCGACGTATGTGAATAGCGGTGGTGCGATTTATCGCGAGATTGAACTCGAGGGGCAGTATATTATTGGATGCGGTTTTTGCTTTGTGGTAATTTCCATGTGAATGACGTGAGCTATAAACATAGTAGCGTTCATGTGGCGACGGCGGATTTAATGGTATTGTTCGGTCTGCTTTATAAAAATGTGAAAGGAATATATTTCTCTCAGATGGGGAAATATGTTGGGCATTACTGGATTTTGGGCAGCACCACCAGCTCATTTTGTTGTATTATGTTTGAAAACCAGTACAGAGTCTACGTAAGTATAATAATAAATCTGGTCCCGAGCTGGCGTATTCATAATATCGGGAGCTTTATGAGCGATATAACGTCGAACCTTAAGATTTCCAACGTCTTTAACAACCGTTCCATCAGGAATTTGCGGGTAACCGGTATTATGGTGATGCGTCGCTTTACTGACGTGGAGGCTGACCGTCCGGAGCCGTTCTGGAAAAAATCTTACTTCTGTCCTTGCATGGGATCCGGAGTCCGATTGCCTCTTCGTCCGTTTTAAAGGTGAAAGCCGGGTTCGACTGGCCTGAGTCGTCCGTAACGTCCGGCGAGATGATGTCGCATGGTGCGGCAATGTTGGGGGGGGCAAAGGTTCAGGCTGTCCGGTCGTATTATCTGCAGCTGGCTTTAGGTCCGTTGCAAAACTGTTCCGATTAGATCCGGGTCTAGGCGCAGGACGTGGCACCTGATTGTCCTGTTAAGGCGTTGTGGAGGGCGTGGGGTGTGGATCATAACCGCATTCGGCGGGTAGAGCCGTGTCGCTACTGCCGCAGGCCGAGCAGGCGTTTGTATGTCCCGTATTGCGGAGGTGCAGCGCGGATTACAGGCGTTGTAGACACGGATGGTGCCGGGAATGTGCGAGGGAGCTCGGCGTATTTCGCATTGTCTGCCGGATGATGTGGTGTTGGAGTAGAAGAAAGCTGCGCCGTATCTTCCAGGTGGTGTTGCGACGGAGGTATGGCGGTGATTCTCGGACTATCATAGGTGTTTGAGGATCAGATGGATGCGGTTCTAGCGTTTGAGCGGTGGCGTTATCCGGGCCGGCATGTGAACGTCAGAGTGAGGATTTTCCATTAGGTGTTCGATATAGACGCTTGAGCCACATAATCTGATCCTTTTCTGATACAGAAGTTTCATAAAAAAAGCCCGACTGGTGGACAGTCGGGCTTTTTCACATTGTCCGTGCGGACGGGGCGCGGATTAGTGCGTCCAGTCAGCCGGAACCTTGCCACCATTCTTGGCCAGCTCGGCATAGACCTGCTTGATGAGCCAGACGTTCATCGTTGCGGTGTCGTCCGTGCTGCCCGAATAATGCAGTTCGCCGGCCAGTTCCTTGCGGGACTGGAGCGAGCTGTCGAGGCCGAGCAGCTTCAGGAGGTCCACGATGGAAGTCTTGTAGTTCAGCGGCTGGCCTGCATTTGCGGCCAGACCGGACAGGACGGCGTCCACATCCACGGGCGCTGCGGCCGGGGCTGCTGCTGCTGGAGCTGTGGCGGCTTCAGCCGGAGCGGCTGTGGTGGACGGTGTGGCGGCTTCTGCATGTCCGAAGATCTTGGACATGATCGTGCTGAAAAGACCCATGAGTGTAACTCCTGTTGGTTAAGGAAATCCGGAAGGGTGCAACCGGGATTCCGCCCTTCCTGATCCGCCTCGTCTTAGTAGCGGTATTCTTCGTGCTTGAACGGACCGTTGACTGGAACGTCGATGTAGTCCGCCTGTTTCTGTGACATTTTGGAAAGTTCTGCACCGACCTTTGCAAGGTGCAGGGCAGCGACCTTCTCGTCCAGCGACTTCGGCAGGGTGTAGACCTTGACTTCGTACTGGCCGGGCTTTGCCGTCCACAGTTCGATCTGCGCCAGGGTCTGATTGGTGAAGGATGCGGACATCACGAAGGACGGGTGGCCCGTTGCGTTGCCCAGGTTCACCAGACGGCCTTCGGACAGAAGGATGATGCGGCGGTTCGGAGCCAGCTCGATTTCGTCAACCTGCGGCTTGATGTTGTTCCAGCGGTAGTTGCGCAGGGCTTCGACTTGAATTTCGCTGTCGAAGTGACCGATGTTGCAGACTATCGCACGGTCCTTCATCTCGCGCACATGGTCGATCGTGATGATATCCACGTTGCCGGTGCAGGTGACGAAGATGTCGCCGCGCGGGGCTGCGTTTTCCATCGTGACGACTTCATAGCCTTCCATGGCGGCCTGAAGAGCGCAGATCGGATCGACCTCTGTCACGAGCACGCGGCAGCCTGCGTTGCGCAGGGAAGCAGCGGAACCCTTGCCCACGTCACCGTAACCGGCAACCACGGCGACCTTGCCCGCCATCATGACGTCCGTGCCGCGACGGATCGCGTCCACGAGGCTTTCACGGCACCCATACAGATTGTCGAACTTGGACTTCGTGACGCTGTCGTTCACGTTGATGGCCGGAACCTTCAGCGTGCCCTTCTTGGACATTTCCCACAGACGATGCACGCCCGTTGTTGTCTCTTCGGAGATGCCGCGCACGTCCTTGAGCATTTCGGGGTATTTGTCGTGCATCATGATGGTGAGATCGCCACCATCATCGAGGATCATGTTCGGCGTCCAGCCATCGGGACCGTGGATGGTCTGCTCGATGCACCAGTTAAATTCTTCTTCCGTCAGACCCTTCCAGGCGAAGACGGGGATGTTCGCTGCTGCGATGGCGGCGGCGGCATGATCCTGCGTGGAGAAGATGTTGCATGAGGACCAGCGGACCGTGGCGCCGAGGTCGATCAGCGTCTCGATCAGAACGGCGGTCTGGATGGTCATGTGCAGGCAGCCGGCAATGCGGGCGCCCTTGAGCGGCTGTGTATCCTTGTACTCTTCGCGAAGAGCCATCAGGCCCGGCATTTCGCCTTCGGCGATGGAGATTTCCTTGCGGCCCCAGTCTGCCAGAGTAATGTCGCGAACCTTGTAATCCTGCGTCGTCATGAAATGGCCCTTGCTGCCCATCTTTGGATGGGTGCCTGTATAAAGGCTTGGGGAAGCTGCGCAAAGGGCGCCCTTACCGGGTCTCTGTCCGCGGCTTCCCCCGAGAGGACTTTTCAGTCTTACCGTCAGTCTGGATGCCTAGCCTTATTGGGGTGCCGTGGTCTGTGGGGATGTTTCGGCAGGCATCGACGCCTTTTTGTGAGAATGGGTGTGCCGGCGATCGAGCTTACGGGGGTTTTTCTGGTTTGGCGGCACGGGCCCAGTTTCGCTCGTGCTTCTGGTCATGGTGCCCGGAGAACTCGGTGGTGGTTGGTCAGGCTGTTCCGTGATCGTGCGCGGATTGGTCGGCAGAGCGTTATTGGGCTGGCTGATCGTGGAGTTCTGGGCTTTCTGGATCGCTGACGTGGAGGTCTGTGTCTGATCGTTGCTGGGAGCACTAACGGCCTGCGCCATGGCGGAAGGCGCAAGTGCTGCGGTGCCGAGCATAAGGCTGGCAACGAAAAAAGAAGTGCGGAGGGACATGAATATTCCTTTCCGGAGGGAAGCCCCCTAGGTCAGGGGCTGACTCATTGCGTCACAGAACCGTAACAGCCCCAATGGGTGGGAGTTGCATCTACCGGGCCTCACATTTTTGGTCCGGACAGGTATATTGCGTCCCTTCACCGGGCATGCGAGAAGCCGGACAGGGCTTGTTCCCAGTCCTTTTTCGGATTTCTTCTGTGAAAATCGCCTATCGGTCCTGAACCCCCTGAGAACAGGAGGATGTCGTGTCAGAGAGCACTGCCTACAACTTCCCTTTCACGGTTCTGGATCCCGAACATCAGGAGACCGGCGCTCCTGCTTTTGCGAATGGTCTTGTCTGGGCTGTTCATGCCGTTCCGGGGCAGGAGCTGCGTACCCTTGGGTCAGCCGAGGTCGAAGCACTTCTGGCGGCGGGACGTCCGGTTTCGGATGCTGGCTGGTACTGGCTGCATTTCGATACGGTCCACAGTTCGGCGCGCGGATATGTCGCGCATCTGCCTGATTTGCCCGAGGACGTCTGCGCCATGCTGGCAGAGACAGAATACGGAATCGCTCTGGAAGCATTCGGCGATCTAATCTGGGGCGCGCTGCCAGCGTTCGATGATGCTTTGTCCGAAGAGGACCGGGATATCTGCGCCTGGCGGTTTGCGATGCGTCCGGATCTGTTGATCACGACACGACGTAACCCCATTCCTGTTCTGGGAGCGGCCTATCGCTCTCTCAGGCCGGATCAGATTCCACGGACGCCCGCGGGAATCATCGATCGGGCATTGCGGGAGTTTACGGGAACCGTGCGTCGGCAGCTCGGACATCTTGATGACGAACTGGACAGGGCCGAGGACGTGCTTCTGCTGATCGAGCATCGCTCCGATCTGGGGCATCTGGGTGGTATCGTGGGCAAGGTGCGCCGTCGTGCGACCGAATTGCGTCGGGTTGTGACGCCGATTGATCGTGTTCTGAAAGACGAGGATCTGGATCTTCCGGATTGGGCCGAGGATGAATTGCGGGACCGGGCCGAGCGCCAGGTTCATGCAGCACTGGACGATCTGATCGCGCTTCAGGATCGTGCGCGGTCATTGCAGGACGAGCTGGGGTCCAATCAGGCGGAAGAGACCAACCGGCGGCTGTATATCGTCTCGGTCGGGACCACGTTGATGCTGCCCGCAACATTTGTAACCGGGTTCTTCGGCATGAATACCGGCGGGATGTTTCTGGCTCAGGGATCGCTGGGGACCGTGGAGGCGGGCATTGTTTGTTTCGTCTTCATGAGTGTAACGTTTTTGTTCATGAAGATTGCGCGTCTGCTCTGATTTTCTAGCTGAGAGCCGGCTCAAGGAAAAACCCCCCGTGCCGGGCACGGGGGGGCTGTGTAACAGGGACTGATCCGGGAAGGATCAGACGCTTTGTTCAGACGTTTTGCTGTTTGCGGGAGTTTGCGGCGGCAACAGTTTTGCCCCACTGAACCAGTGCCTTGGTGCAGTCCGCACGATCGAGCTTGCACTCGATGAGAGTTGGACCACGGGTATTTTTTTTGGCTTTGGCGATGGCTTCAGCCAGTTCTTCGCCCGTCGTGGCATGCAGGCCAAGACCGTATTTGCCGCTTTCTTTACCGGGAACGCCCTGGTTGAAGCACTGCATCAGAGCGGCGTAGTCCCAGTTCTGGATGTAATTGTACGGACCGTCATGAATGGCGATTTCGATAACGTAGCCGTGGTTGTTTACAAGGAAGATGATGACCGGCAGTTCGTAACGAACCATCTGGGCCACTTCCTGCGCGGTGAGTTGGAACGAACCGTCGCCGACCATGAGGACGTGCTTGCGTTCCGGCGAAGCGGTGGCGTTGCCGAACATGGACGGAACGGACCAGCCGATGTGACCCCACTGCATTTCCGTCTCGACCTTCGCACCTTCGGGAAGGTGCATACGCACGGCATTGAACCATGAGTCGCCGGTCTCGGCGAAGAGGGTGGTGTTGCCGTCGACCAGTTCGTTGATCTGGCGGGTCATTTCGTCGTTGGACAGCGGCTTGGACGGGTCAGCTTTTGGTAGCATGACGGGCTTGTATTCGCTAGTCAGGGCTGCGGACTTCTTCGGAGCCTTCTCGGTCAGGGCCTTGACGAATTCCTTGAGGCGGAAGCCGTCGAAGGTTTTACCGTTGACGGTCACGCGGTCCGGATCGATTTCAAGAACCTTGCCACCTTTGATAACGCTCGTCCAACCTTCAGACGAATAATCGTTCCAGACTGGAGCTAGCGAAATCACGGCGTCGGCGCCTTCGATGATTTCCTGTGCTCCAGGGCTGCTGACAGAACCCCAGTAAACGCCGCGGAAGCCGGGGTGCGTCTCGGGAAAGTAGCTTTTTGCGGCGGCCATGACGGTGACGGGGCAACCGAGCTTGTCAGCCAGTTCGACCGTCTCTTTGAGGGCTTCGGCTGCGCGCAGCTTGGTACCGACCAGGATGGCGACCTTGTTGGCCTTGTTGAGGAAGCTCAGGCTCTCGTCCAGAGCGGCCTTCAGGCTGGCTTCGTCCGGACGCGGATGGGCGTGCAGGGACGAGACCGGACCCGGACGGACGCAGGGTGCGGCTGAGATGTTGCAGGCGATTTCAAGATAGGCCGGCTTCTTCTCGCGCAGCATCGTGCGGATGACGTGGTCGATTTTGTCTGGAGCGACTTCAGCAGATGTAATGCTTTCGGCTGCACAGGTGACGTGCTTCGCCATTTCCATCTGGTAGCTGTATTCCGTCCCGCCGATCGTGTGGTGCAAGATGTGGCCCGAACCGTGATCGTTGGAGTTCGGAGCACCTGAAATCACGAGGATCGGAAGGTTTTCGGCATAGGCGCCGCCGAGGCCGTTCATGGCGGAGATGGCGCCGACGCTGAAGGTGACTACGGCTGCGGCGGCACCGTTGGCGCGGGCGTAGCCTTCGGCTGCAAAGCTGCAGTTCAGTTCGTTGCAGTCATAAATTTGCTTCGTGCCGCCCTGTTCGATCAGCTGGTCGAGCAGAACGAGGTTGTAGTCGCCGGCAACGGCGAAATGATGCTTCAGGCCGATCTGTGTCAGTCGTTCGGCAAGATAATGTCCGACAGTATAAGTCATGATTTCAGTACCTCAGGAGCCATAGGGACGGTCAGATGACTGGATGATCTGACTTACTTAACAGGACCATGCAGTCATCTGACCGAAAATGGCAGGTGACAGGTCACGGGTATCCGGAAGGACCGCGTAGCCATTGGGACAACAGTGGGGTTGGGAAGAAATCTGGACCTGTCCGTGAAAAGCGTATGAGGCCATTCGGAGTTCGGGTGCAGGTGTCTGGAGCAGGACGCTGAAAGGTGACGTGCAATCAGGCCCATTAGAAAAACCGAAAACTTCAGGTGTGCGACTTTCTGTCGCTAAACAATGGGCAGTATAACAGAAAGAACGGCCCGTTCCGGCATGATGAAATCCAGAAACGGCCAGAAAAAAATCTCTAGATGACATATCTTCCCATGACAGCCGGAAAATAGACCGGCTTTGTACGAAATACCTATCTGATCCAGACACAGGAATGTTTAGAACAAAAATCCCGTCTGTGAAGGATATCGATCAAATATTAAAATTAATTGAAAAAATCCTTATTCATGGGAGGGATTGAATACAGTTGGAAGTCTTCTGTGAAACGGATGAGGACCACAATGGTCTGGTTCCGGTATTTCAGGCTGGAAATAGCGTCGAGATGTCCTGGCCGATTCTTCCGGCACTGGCTGTGTCTCTGGCTCTACAGTGTTTCCAGGGCCGGCGTCGGGGCCGTTTGATGGTGTACGGTGACAAGTGTCGGGGCGGTGTCGATCTGCCATGTCAGTTCGATGGAAGCGCTCGTGCCGGGCATGATCTGGCTGATCTGGGTCAGGGCATCGGTGTTCAGGAACAGGGGAAGGCTCCTCTCGCCGAACCGGAGGGTCATCTGGTCGTGCACGGGCGGAGTCGGTAGATCTTCGCCGGTGTCGTCTTCCAGCTTCAGTGCATCGGGCGTTACGAGCAAAGAGAGTCCGCGCAGCATTTCCAGCGTCAGGGGAAGAAAGGTTTCCCACTCATTTTGGTGCGGGGAATAGTAATCCACGAGGCCGGCACCAAAAGGAACACTGATCAGGTAGGTCTCATGTTCAGGCAGGAAGAATGCGACTCGGTTATGGGGCAGTTCCTGTATTTCCATTTCCGGGAAAGCCTGGGGCATGGACACGCGTTTTTCCATGAACGGGCGGCAGGGGAATTGAAAGGCTTCCGGGACAAGGGCGCAGAGCCCCGGGAGGCGGCCTGGCTGGAAAGGGGTACGGGTTGGAGCATCTTTCAGTGGATCGTGGTCGAGCATCCAGCCATGCCAGTCCATGAACCACAGGCGCAGTGTCGGGGGTGTTTCAGTCATCGTGTCTCCGGAGTCTGCTTGGTGAGGGCCAGGCATTTTTTCATGACGCCGGGCAGGGCAGCGCGCGTCGTTGAACGGAACGTGCCGAAAGAGGAATCGATCCCTGCATTATGGCTCTGTGGAAGGTAAGCCTCATAGACCGTAAGATACAGGGTGAAGTGAGTGAAGACGTGGCGGATTTCGCCTCTGTGGGTCCAGTCGGTCAGGCAGGGCGCGTGGGTGAGGGCTTCGTCTTCGCTCCAGGGTGCACTGCGCCAGTCCGTTCCGGGAAGCTCGTCCATGCCGCCCAGAAGGCCGGTGGGAGGGCGGGTTCGCAGCAGGGCCTGTCCGTTGGAATCGTGCAGGAGGAAATGTATGCCGTAGCGGGTCGGGCGTGTCTGTTTTGGTTGTTTAGCCGGGAGCTGAGCCGCGATTCCGCGGGCATGGGCGATGCAGGAGGTTTGCCAGGGGCAGGTCAGGCAGGTGGGATTGCGGGGGGTGCAGATCGTTGCGCCGAGGTCGAACAGGGCCTGAGCGAAGTCGGACGGGCGGCTTTGTGCGTCCGGATCAGCGTTCAGGAGTGCGGCCTGTTTTGCCAGAAGGGGGCGTGCAGCCGGGAGCGGTTCTTCGGTTGCGTTGAGGCGGGCCGTGATGCGTTCGACATTGCCGTCAACGGGGACAACGGGGCGTCCAAAGGCGATGGCGGCGATGGCGCGGGCTGTATAGGCGCCAATTCCGGGGAGTGTCAGCAGCTCTTCGACCGTGTTTGGGAAACCGCCGCGTTCGGAGACGCGTTTCGCACATGCATGGAGATTGCGGGCACGGGCATAGTAGCCGAGGCCGGCCCAGAGGTGCAGGACGTCTTCGAGCGGAGCCGCCGCGAGGTCCTGGACTGTAGGGTAATGCGTGAGAAAGCGCTCGTAATAGGATATGACGGCTTTGACGGTCGTTTGCTGGAGCATGATTTCGCTCAGCCAGACGGCGTACGGATCCGGGCGCTGGCCGGGCAGGCTGCGCCAGGGAAGGGCGCGGCGGTGGTGGTCGTACCAGCGCAGAAGGGCGGATGCATCAGGAGTCACGGGAACGGATATGACGAAGGATCGCGGTTCGGACAAGCGCCCGTTACGAAATACGGCCCGAAAGAAACCAGCGCAGGAGCCTGATGGCTGGGTTCCCGCGCCTGATCGCAACTGGACGCCGCGCCGTTCGGGCACGAAGCAGATCGGCTCTTTCGTGCAGGCACTGACACAGCCTGTCTTCAAGAAGAAGCCGCCGGTTCTGGCGCGTCTGATGATGGACTGGGCGGATTTTGTCGGTCCGCGACTGTCCAAACAGACCGAACCGCGCCGTCTGTCGGCAGGAACGCTGACTCTGGCCTGTGCGGGGCCGATCGCCATGGAGCTTCAGCATCTGGCGCCACAGATCATCGAGCGCATCAATGTGGCCTGTGGGCTGCGGGGCGAATATGGGATCGAGCGTCTGAAGATTGTTCAGGATCTGGTGGCGTTCGAACGGCCCACGCCGAAGCGCCCGAAACCGTTGCAGATCGAAGTGCCGGATATCGAGGACGAGGAGCTTCGTCTGGCGTTGGAAAGCCTGGGCGGTCATCTGGGCGCGCATCGTCGGCGAAGGTGACGGAAGTGTTTCACGTGAAACAAGTTGTTTCGTCATGGAAAGGCCCTCTTCCTACACGATTTGGTAATGCCGATATGGAAAACATGATCGGGCTTTCCCGCAGGAGACTTGCCATGACCTTCACAAACAGACCGGCCGCCGCACTGATGCTGGCCTTGCTGGCATCCACGATTTCCGTTCCCGCTTTTGCCCAGCATGGGGGTGGCCCGGGCGGCGGAGGTTTTCATGGCGGTGGCGGAGGGCCCGGCGGGGGCTTTCACGGTGGTGGCATGGGACCCGGCGGTATGGGGGGCGGTTTTCATGGTGGTCCGGGCGGTGGCGGCGGGTTTCGCGGCCCGCCCGGTGGGGGTGGATATCGTGGAGGCTGGGGCGGAGGTGGCTATGGCGGTAGCCGTCCCGGATGGGGGTTCCGTGGCGGCGGCTGGGGCGGAGGATGGGGTGGTCGGCGCTTTGGCGGCTGGGGCTATCCGGGCTGGGGTGGTTGGAACGGCTGGGGTGGACCAGGCTGGTTTGGCTATGGCTGGGGCGGCTGGGGCCTTGGTGTCGGTCTTGGCGTCGCGACCGGTATGGCGATCGAGGCCTCGCCTTATGGGTATGGCGGCGGGTATGGTTATGCGCCGGGCTATGCTCCCGGCTACGCCGTGCCATCCTACTCCAATGTGCCTCCCTATACCTGGGGATACTGATCGAGAAAAATCCGCCGGGGTTTGAGAAACCGGCGGATTTCACTTGTCGTCAGGGTTTGAGGTCCGGTCAGTCCGTGACGAAATCCTTTGCATGGTAGCCCTGTGCGAAAAGATGCGCGCGCAGGTTGGCGAAGTTGATCTGGGTGGGAATGATGCGGCGGACATTGGGTTTGGCGTGGAAGGCCAGACCAAGTCCCGCGCTGGCGAGCATGGGAATGTCGTTGGCGCCGTCGCCGGTTGTCAGGGCCGCGCGAAGTTGTACGCCGCGCTCGGAGGTCAGGCGTTCGAGATGGTCGCGCTTGGCGTCGGGGCCGAGGAGCGGGCCAGCGAGACGGCCGGTAATTTTGCCGTCTGCGATTTCCAGTTCATTGCCGTAATTCTCGTCGAATCCGCAAAGCTCGGCGACGCGCTGGGTGAACCATGTAAAGCCGCCCGAGACCAGCGCCGTGCGGCCATTATGCTTGCGCATGGTCTGCACGAGTTCGCGCGCCCCTTCCGTCAGGGTGACGGACTCCCAGACCTGTTCAAGAACCGAAGCGGGTTTTCCGGCAAGAAGGGCCACGCGCTGTTCAAGCGCGGTTTCGAAATCGAGTTCGCCGTTCATGGAGGCGCGGGTGATGGCCGCGACGTCTTCACCGCAGCCCAGAAGGTCCGCTAGTTCGTCGAGCGTTTCGCCGGTGACGATGGTGCTGTCCATGTCCGCGACGAGAACGGCCCGGCGGCGACCGCGTGTTTTGAGAAGCAGCGCATCGACACGGTAGGGTGCGAGCGTTGCGCGGATCGTGGTGATGTTGGCCGATCCGGGGCGTGGTGGGGGGCAGGGAATGTCGACCGCTTCGCCCGGAGACAGGACGATGGGCGCGTTGCCCTTGACGAGTCCGCGGGCCATGTCGATGGCCTCGGGTTTGAGGGGACCGGATTTCCGGTCGGCGATGAGGGTCAGGACGGCAGGAAGGGACATGAGATCTCGTAACGGTCCGGCACGTGTGGCAGGAGGGGAGAATGAACGCCCCGAAGACAATAAAAACTGCGATCATTGTGGCTGGACCGACGTGCTCCGGCAAGTCAGCACTGGCGCTCGACCTTGCTCGACGCTTTAACGGTACAATCATCAACGCGGATTCCATGCAGGTTTACCGCGATTTGCGGATTCTGACGGCCCGTCCTGATGACGCGGATGAGGCTGCCGCCCCGCACCGGCTTTACGGGGTTCTGGATGCGGCTGTGCCGGGAAGTGTGGCCTGGTGGCGGTCAGAAGCCTTGCGGGAAATGGACGAGGCGTGGGCCGTGGGGCGTATGCCGATCCTGTGTGGTGGGACGGGGATGTATCTGCGGGCACTGACGGATGGTCTGGTGGAGGTGCCGGATCCCGGAGACGCTGCGCGGACCGAAGCGCGGGGGCTGGCGGAAGAGGTCGGGTCGGAGGCGCTTCATGGGCGTCTGATGCAGGTTGATCCTGAAACGGCGTCTGGTCTGCGTCCGAACGATACGCAGCGGATTTCGCGGGCCTGGGAAGTCTGGACGGGGACGGGGCACGGGCTGGCCTGGTGGCGGTCTCAGCCGGGTTTGCCGCCCGCTCCATGCCGGTTTGTGTCCGTGCAGCTTGATCCCGAGCGGGAGGGATTGCGCCGGGCGATCGATTTCAGATTCGGGCAGATGTTGGAGGCCGGGGCTCTTGAAGAAGTGTCCACTCTGTTGGAGCGGGGCCTCGATCCGGTTCTGCCTGCGATGCGTGCACATGGGGTGCCGGAACTGGCTGCCGTTCTGCGGGGAGAGGTATCGCTTGAGGAAGCGCGGAAATCCGCGGTCCTTGCCATCGGGCGCTATACGCGGAGACAGGCGACATGGTTTCGGCATCATGCGCTGGGGAAAGGGGATGATGCGATGATTTCGTTGCGTAGATATACCTACTTTGCGCAAGATTCGAAAAGTGATTATGAAAAAATAGAGAACTTTATATCAGATCGAGTTGACGCCGCCGCGTTGTCGTCCTAAATCCGGCGGCTCATACCTTGGGAGGAAACGGTGACGGCTGCTGAAAGAGACGCAGGAACAGGCAACGAGGCGCTGAATGGCGCGGAAGTGCTTCTGCGCGTTCTCGATGAAGAGGGTGTGGAGGTCATATTCGGATATCCGGGTGGGGCTGTCCTTCCGATTTACGATGCTCTCTTCAAGCAGGACCGTATTCGCCATGTGCTTGTCCGCCATGAGCAGGCGGCCGTTCATGCAGCCGAAGCCTATGCGCGTTCGACGGGTAAGGTTGGTGTGGTGCTGGTGACGTCGGGGCCTGGTGCGACGAATGCCGTGACCGGGCTGGTGGATGCGCTGATGGATTCCATTCCGCTCGTCTGCCTGTCGGGGCAGGTGCCGACCAAGCTGATCGGCAATGATGCGTTTCAGGAAGCCGACACGACGGGCATCACGCGGCCTGCGACCAAGCATAACTATCTCGTGCGCGAGCCGGGCACGCTGGCACAGACCGTGCGTGAGGCGTTCGAGGTTGCGCGGTCGGGCCGTCCGGGGCCGGTTCTGGTGGATCTGCCCAAGGACATCACGGTCGGCAAGGCGCCGCTGACGAAGCCGGCACTGTCGCGCCTCCAGCGGCTGCGTCATCAGGGCGGTCCGGATGCGGAGGCGATCGCCCGGACCCTCGAAGCCATGAAGACGGCGAAGCGCCCGCTCTTCTATACGGGCGGGGGTATCATCAATTCAGGGCCGGAAGCGTCGGACCTGCTGCGTCGTCTGGCGCGCAAGACCGGTTTCCCGGTGACGTCCACGCTGATGGGGCTGGGGGCGTTTCCGTCTCCCGATCCGCAGTTTCTGGGTATGCTGGGCATGCACGGTTCGGTTGAGGCAAACATGGCCACGCATGGCTGTGATCTGCTGATCGCTCTGGGATCGCGCTTCGATGACCGTGTGACGGGGCGTGTGGATGCGTTCTCGCCCAATTCGTTCAAGGTTCATGCTGATATCGATCCGAGCCAGATCGACAAGATCGTGCCGGTGGATGTGCGGATCGAAGGCGATGTGCGTGATACGCTCGAAGCGCTGCTGGAAGCCTGGGGTGATACGCCTGCGCCGGATCTGTCGACCTGGTGGAACCAGATTGCGTCCTGGCGGAGTGTGGATGGCTTCGGCTTCACGCAGGATATGACGCCGTCTGCCGTCATCCGTCCGCAGCATGCGGTTCGTCGTCTGTATGAGCTGGCGAAGGAAACGGGCCGCGATACGTTCGTGTCCACCGAAGTTGGGCAGCACCAGATGTGGGCGGCCCAGCACTTCCAGTTCGACAAGCCGAACCGGTGGCTGACATCCGGTGGTCTGGGGACGATGGGCTATGGTCTGCCGGCTGCCGTGGGCGCACAGGTGGCGCATCCGGATGCGCTGGTGATCGATATCGCCGGTGAGGCATCCACGCTCATGAACATCCAGGAGCTGGGGACGATCGCGCAGTATCGCCTGCCGGTGAAGATCTTCATCCTGAACAACCACTATATGGGCATGGTTCGTCAGTGGCAGGAATTGCTTCACGGGTCGCGCTATTCGCAGTCCTATAGCGAGGCGCTGCCGGACTTCGTGAAGCTGGCTGAAGCCTTCCATGCCACCGGAATGCGGGCAACGCATGTGGGTGAACTGGATGACGTGATCCGCCGGATGCTGGAGCATGACGGGCCGGTCGTGGCCGATATCTGTGTGGCGGAAGGCGAGAACTGTTATCCGATGATCCCGTCGGGTGCGGCGCATAACCAGATGCTGCTGGGTCCGGATCAGGATTCCGAAGCAGCGGGACTGACCGAAGAAGGGAAGATGCTGGTCTGATGACGGAGACGATCCAGAATTCGGTCATTTCAGTCCTGATTGAGGACGAAAGTGGCGCGCTGGCCCGCGTGGTGGGCCTGTTTTCCGGCCGGGGCTACAACATTGAGAGCCTGACGGTGGCGCTGGTGGATGCGGAGCAGAAGCTCTCGCGCATTACGGTGCTGACGTCGGGCACGCCGATGGTGATCCAGCAGATCAAGGCGCAGCTCAAGCGTCTGATTCCGGTGCATGACGTCTGCGACCTGACGGAAGAAGGCCCCTATGTGGGCCGCGAGCTTGCGCTGGTGAAGATCGTCTCGTCCGGCGAGCACCGGACGGAGGCCCTGCGCATTGCGGATTCGTTCCGCGCGCGGCCTGTGGATACGACGGCCACGAGTTTCGTGTTCGAACTGACGGGATCGCCCGAGAAGATCGACGCGTTCATCGAGTTGATGCGCCCCCTTGGTCTGGCCGAGGTTTCGCGTACCGGGATTGCCGCCATCGGGCGCGGTCCTTCTGTCTTTCACCTTAACAAGGAGCCTGTCTGATGCGGGTATATTATGATCGCGATGCCGATCTGAATCTGATCAAGAGCAAGAAAGTCGCGATCATCGGCTATGGCAGCCAGGGTCACGCGCATGCCAACAACCTCAAGGACAGCGGCCTGACGGACATCGTCATCGGCCTGCGTCCGACATCTTCCGCGGTCAAGAAGGCAGAAGAGGCCGGTTTCAAGGTCATGTCCCCGGAAGACGCAGCCGCGTGGGCCGATGTGGTCATGGTTCTGACGCCGGATGAAGGCCAGGGCGCCCTGTACAAGGACAGTCTTGAGAAGAACCTGAAGCAGGGCGCAGCCCTTGCTTTCGCGCATGGTCTGTCCATTCATTTCCGCATCATCGAAGCCCGTCCGGATCTGGACGTGTTCCTGATCGCGCCCAAGGGCCCGGGCCACACGGTTCGTTCCGAATACCAGCGTGGCGGTGGTGTTCCGTCCCTCGTGGCTGTGGCGCAGAATGCTTCGGGCAATGCGCTCGAAATCGCTCTGTCCTATGCCAGCGCCAATGGTGGCGGCCGTGCAGGCATCATCGAGACGACCTTCAAGGAAGAAGTCGAAACCGATCTGTTCGGTGAGCAGGCTGTCCTGTGCGGTGGCGTTGTCGATCTGATCCGCGCCGGCTTCGAGACGCTGGTTGAAGGCGGATATGCGCCGGAAATGGCTTATTTCGAGTGCCTGCACGAGATGAAGCTGATCGTGGATCTGATCTACGAAGGTGGCATTTCCAACATGAACTACTCCATCTCCAACACAGCGGAGTATGGTGAGTACGTGACGGGTCCGCGTATCATCACGCCGGAAACCAAGGCTGAGATGAAGCGTGTCCTGACGGACATTCAGGACGGCACGTTCGTTCGGAACTTCATCCTTGAGAACCAGTCCGGTGGCGTTGGCTTCAAGGCCATCCGCGCCCGCAATGATGCTCATCAGATCGAAAAGACCGGTGAGAAGCTGCGTGCGATGATGCCGTGGATTGCCAAGGGCAAGCTTGTCGACAAGACCAAGAACTGATCAGGCGGATCAGAGGGGCCGGATTCGGCCTCTCGGGACCGGGAGGCATCAGCTTCTGTCGGGCGTCGGGATTTCCGGGATTCGTTTCCTGGATGTCCGGCGCCCGAACTATGTGTGGGGTGTTGGGTTCAGGACAGTTCCGCGTTTCAGCCCTGTGTGCAGGAAAGGGAAATTCCGTTTCTTATGCAGTGGGGACATGGGGCAGGAAAGATATGTGACATATTGGGGAATTACCCCATAAAGTGCTTGCATCGGGGGGGAGGGGCCGCTAACTAGCGCGCTTCTTGGCCCAAGGGGGCAATTTTGCCCAACAGGCTGTCTACTGGTTTGGGGGTACGTGATGAACGCACTTGCTCAACTGGGGATGGTATCGGAACTCCCGAGAGATATCCAGAACAGCGCAGCTCACCTCGTTGAGGAGGAGCGCAAGGATTACTTTATTGAGCGGGATGGCGAGCGTTATGCTGGCAATCATCTGCTGATCGACTTCTGGGATGCCCGGAATCTCGATGATCCGCTGCGGATCGACGAGACGCTGTGCGAAGCTGCTGTAGCGGCAGGTGCCACGATCCTGCACAGCCATTTCCATCACTTTACGCCCAATGGCGGTGTGTCTGGCGTGATCGTTCTGGCGGAGAGCCATATCTCGATCCATACGTGGCCGGAACGGAATTATGCAGCCGTGGACGTGTTCATGTGCGGTGCATGTGATCCGAACCTGTCGATTCCGGTGATGCAGCGCCTGTTCCAGGCCGGCCGGATCGAGGTCGATGCCGTACGGCGTGGCCGCGTGCAGGACAAGGCCGTCAAGGCAGCCTGAACTGACCAAAGGGCCGGATGAAACCGGCCCTTTTTCAATACAATCCGACAAGGAAACGATGATCCATGGCTGAAACATGGCTCAACGAGACCCTGTACCCGGACTGGGGACAGCGCTTTCTCGTTACGCGTGAGCTCGCACGGGTAAAATCCGACTTCCAGGATGTGGTGGTGTTTGAAAGCTCCAGCCACGGCCGCGTGCTGGTGCTGGATGGTGTCATCCAGATCACCGAGCGTGATGAGTTCGTCTATCAGGAAATGCTGACGCATGTGCCGCTTCTGGCGCATCCCTGTGCAAAGCGTGTGTTGATCATCGGTGCGGGTGATGGTGGCGTTCTGCGTCGCGTGTTGCAGCATGAGACGGTCGAAAAGGCTGTCATGGTCGAGATCGACGGCGCGGTGATCGAACTGTCCAAACAGTATCTTCCGAAGATTGCCGGTGATGCTTGGAACGATCCGCGGGCCGAAGTTATCGTTGGCGACGGCATCGATTACGTCCTGAAGGCGGCTGACGGTTCGTTCGATGTGATCATCGTCGATAGCACTGACCCGATTGGTGTGGGCGAAGTGCTGTTTACGGACGAGTTCTACAGCAACTGCGCACGTATCCTGTCGGCTGAAGGGCTGATCGTGAACCAGTGCGGCGTGCCGTTCATGCAGGCGGATGAACTGCATGAGACGAGTCTGCGCCGTGCGAAGTTCTTCCCGCATGTGGGGGCGTATGTGGCCGCTGTTCCGACCTATGTCGGTGGGTTCATGACGCTGGGTGTGGCCTCCAAGGGGCAGGCACCGAACACGCAGACGGTCGAGCAGATCCGTGTCCGTGCGGACGCTGCGAAGATCGTGGGCACGACGCGCTACTGGACGCCGGAAATCCATGTCGGCTCGTTTAACCTGCCGCCCTATATTGCCGAGCATCTTCCCAAAACCGGAAAATGATCGTGCGCCTGCCTCTTTGACTGAAGGGGCAGGCGACTACAGCTGCTCTTTCAGACTGCTGTTGATCCGTTCCAGAAGTGTTACGAGAATATCGCGTTCGAGGGGTGTAAACCCCTTGAGTGCTATGTCGGTTAAATGTTCCATAGCAGGAACGATATTCCGGCTTTTCCGCTGTCCGTCCGCTGTCAGTGTGACCAGTGTGCTGCGGCCGTCTGTCGGGTCTGGTTCGCGCTGGATCAGGCTGTCGCGCTCCATCCGGGCGAGAAGTGTCGTCATGCCCGGCTGTTCGATATCTGCAAAATCCGCGAGCGCTTTCTGATTGAGGGTTTTCCCGTCCTGCAAAGCCTGAAGCACAGGAAGCTGACCGATCCGTAGGCCTGTCTTTTTGAGTTCGCGTTCCAGCAGGAGCGTGAAGAGCCTGGTGTTACGCGTGGTCAGGGCACTTAGAGGGGAAGGGGTGGTCATGCGGATTCCGGGTATTGTGTGGATAGAATACATAACATGTTATGTATATGGATTGTTAAAAACCCGGCGGCCCTGTTCGGGCCTGACCGGGCTGGAAAATCAGGGCTTCATCTTGGCCAGGGGAGCGACGCAGCGGTGTTCGCGGTAGAGCGTCCACTCGTCGCAGATCTGGTTTGGGGGGAAAGTGCAGGTACCGGTTTCGCCGCCGGGCGTCCGGACGTCGCCGTGTCGGCCGCCCTGCTGCGTGCAATAGACGCTGGCAGGGTTGGGGATCCCGATCAGGCGCTGGCGAGGATTGTGCTGCGGGTGTGAGGCGCAGGCGGAAACCGTACCACACATAAGGGTGATGGCGAGGAGGCGTTTTGTGTTTGAAAGATGCATTGCTCAGGGAGTCCTTTTCTTCAGGAAGCGGACGCTGCGTTCCTTGATGTCCAGTTCTTTTACAGCGTTTGAGAAGACCTCGAAATGTGGGGTCCTGAGATGCTCTTCGAAGGCCGCATGGTCGGTATAGACTTCCACCAGAATAACGGTATCGGCTTCCGTGTCGGAGGAGAGGACCGTGAAGCTGTGGCAGCCGGATTCGTCGGCGACGGAGCGTTCACTGTCATAAACGCAGGCTTTGAGAAACCTGTCGTAGGTTGCCGGTGTGGTCTCGAATTCGGCGATGACCGTCAGTTCGCCAGCCATGGAGTTCTCCTTTGTGCATTTAAGGTCTCGGGACACAACGCGGGAGCGATCGTAACGATTGCGGAGTTTTTCGGAAACTGGCAGGATTGGGAGGACCGACACGGGAGAGACCAGCCGAAAAGGCTGGCGCCGAAGGAGCAACCGCCCCGGAAACTCTCAGGCTAAAGGACCGAGGCGGTCAGGACATTCTGGAGAGAGGTGCGCTTGACGCATCCGCCGACGGGATAGCGATCTCAGGCGAAAGGACAGAAGGGGCGACGTATTTCCGGCTGCGTTCTGCGTGGAGCCGGTGGCGTCTGCATCTTCACGTCTTGAGATAGAATGGACCGGGTTTTTTCGTATGAGCGATTCCCTCCAGCGTACTCCCCTTTACGATCTGAATCTGGAACTTGGCGCGAAGATGGTGCCGTTTGCAGGTTTTGAAATGCCGATCCAGTTCCCTGCGGGACTGATGACGGAGCATCTGCATACGCGCGAGAAGGCCGGCCTGTTCGACGTTTCCCATATGGGGCAGATTCGTATTGCCGCGAAAAGCGGCGACGTGAAGGACGCCGCTGCGGCTCTGGAGACGTTGGTTCCTGCTGATTACGTCGGACTCGCCGCCGGGCGTCAGCGTTATGGACTGCTGACCAATGAAGAGGGTGGCATTCTGGACGATCTGATGGTCGCCAATATGGGCCATGATCTTCTGGTGGTCGTGAACGCGGGTTGCAAGGTTCAGGACGCGGACCGGATCGAGAAGGCGCTGTCTGATCGGTGTGTTGTGACGCGCCAGTTTGATCGTGGGCTTATGGCGCTTCAGGGGCCGGCTGCGGAAGCGGCTCTGGCGCCGCTTTGCCCGGCCGTGAAGGACATGCGCTTCATGGATGTGATCGAGACAGAGCTGGCCACTGCGACTGGGCCAGTGAAGGTGACGGTGTCGCGGTCCGGCTATACGGGCGAGGACGGGTTCGAGATCGGCTGTGCGGGCGCGGATTCCGAGAAGGTCGCGCGTGCGATTCTGGCGCAGCCGGATGTGTTGCCGATTGGTCTGGGCGCGCGGGACTCGCTGCGTCTTGAGGCGGGGCTGTGCCTGTATGGCAATGACATTGATGTCACGACCACGCCGGTTGAAGCCTCGCTGGGCTGGGCGATCCAGAAGGCGCGCCGTGAGGGCGGTTCCCGTGAGGGTGGCTACCCGGGTGCTGAGGTCGTGCTGAAGCAGACGCGTGATGGCGTATCGTGCAAGCGCGTGGGTCTACTGGCGGAAGGTCGCGCTCCGGTGCGGGCGGGGGCGAAGCTCTTTGCCGATGCCGAGGGGCAGAAGGAAATCGGGGTGGTCACGTCCGGGGCGTTTGGTCCGAGCGTGAAGGCTCCTGTTGCGATGGGTTATGTCGCGTCGGAATATACCGCGCTGGACACACCCGTCTTTGCGGAACTGCGGGGCAAGTATGTGCCACTGCATGTGCGGGCGATGCCGTTCGTGGCACCCGGCTTCAAGCGCTGAACTTACAGTCGAATTTCAGATCAGGAAAAAGCAGCAATGACGACTTATTATACGAAGTCCCATGAATGGATCCGCGTCGATGGCGAGCAGGCGACTGTCGGTATTACCGCACATGCCTCTGAAGAGCTGGGCGAGCTGGTGTTTGTTGAGGCCAAGGACGAGGGCACGGACGTTGCCGCTGGCGATGCGGCTGCCGTTGTCGAGTCCGTGAAGGCGGCGTCCGACATCTATGCGCCGGTTGCGGGTACGTTGGCGGGCTTCAACGAGGCGCTGTCCGATGATCCGACGCTGGTCGGCCGTGACGCAGAAGGCGAGGGCTGGATCTTCCGTATGACGGTTTCCAACCCGGACGACCTCAAGGGCCTGCTGACGGCCGAACAGTACAAAAGCCTCTGAGGCTTGCGGGGTCTGCGCTGGCAGGCCCCGTTTTTCTTTACATCCCGCCCCAAATTCCTGCCTCCGCTTTTCATGAAAATGCCAGAGAACTTGCCTGTGACGACCTTGTGGCCTGCCCAGACCGAAGATTTCAGTTCCCGCCATATCGGCCCGCGTCCTTCCGAAATCGGAGAGATGCTGCGTGTCGTTGGCGCGTCCAGCCTCGATGACCTGATCGCCCGGACTATTCCGGCCGCCATTCTCGATCGCGGGGATCACGGGATCGGTGCGGCCCTGACCGAGCAGGATGCGCTGGCGCGTCTGCGGCAGATCGCCTCGCGCAATCAGGTTCTGACGTCCATGATCGGGCAGGGTTATTACGACACGGTTCTGCCGCCGGTCATCCAGCGGAACATTCTGGAAAATCCGGCCTGGTACACGGCCTATACGCCGTATCAACCCGAAATCAGTCAGGGGCGTCTTGAGGCGCTGCTGAACTTCCAGACGCTGGTGGCAGATCTGACAGGGCTGGATATTGCCAACGCGTCCCTGCTGGACGAGGGCACGGCCTGTGCGGAAGCCATGGCGCTGGCGCAGCGCGTGGGCAAGTCCAAGGCGACGGCATTCTTTGTGGATGCTGACACGCACCCGCAGACGGTTGCTGTGATCCGCACACGCGCCGAGCCGCTGGGCTGGGATGTCGTGGTCGGTGATCCGGAGACGGATCTGGATGCGTCCTCCGTGTTTGGTGCGCTGCTGTCCTATCCGGGCTCTTCGGGGCAGGTGCGGGATCTGCGCGGCGTGATTGCGGCGCTGCATGAGAAGGGTGCGATTGCTGCTCTGGCCTGCGATCCGCTGGCTTTGGTGGTGCTGGAAAGTCCGGGTGCGCTCGGCGCAGATATCGCGATTGGCTCGATGCAGCGTTATGGCGTGCCAATGGGGGCCGGTGGCCCGCATGCGGGGTTCATGGCGACGCGCGATGCGTTCAAGCGGCACATGCCGGGTCGTCTGGTTGGTGTGTCGCGCGACAGTGCGGGCAAGCCGGCCTATCGTCTGGCGCTTCAGACGCGTGAGCAGCATATCCGCCGCGAAAAGGCGACGTCCAATATCTGCACTGCGCAGGCGCTGCTGGCGATCATCGCGTCCATGTATGCAGTCTATCACGGTCCGGAAGGGCTTAAGGCCATTGCGACGCGCACGCACCGGATGGCGGCGATCCTGTCCGCCGGGCTGAAGGCTCTGGGCGTGAGCGTCGAGACGGACGTGTTCTTCGATACGATTACCGTTCAGGTGGGTGCTGCTGCATCGCAGGTTCTGGCGCTGGCCGTGGCATCCGGCATCAATTTGCGTGATGCGGGG
Source organism: Gluconobacter sphaericus (assembly GCF_016757795.1). Classification (GTDB taxonomy): domain Bacteria; phylum Pseudomonadota; class Alphaproteobacteria; order Acetobacterales; family Acetobacteraceae; genus Gluconobacter; species Gluconobacter sphaericus. The sequence goes on from NZ_CP068419.1 coordinate 1,294,373, forward strand.
AATGGCCGGATCGGCGTGTCCTGTGACGAGACCACGACGCCGGAAACAATCCGCGCGGTCTGGGCGGCGTTCGCGGGTGAAGGCGCAGATCTCGCATCTGTCGAGCAGTCGCTCGATGTGACGGATGCGCTGCCGGAGAGCCTGTCCCGGACGGCTCCGCTGCTGACGCATCCTGTGTTCCATGCCCATCGTTCCGAAACGGATCTGCTACGCTACATGCGTGCGCTGGCGGACAAGGATCTGGCGCTGGACCGGACGATGATTCCGCTGGGCTCCTGCACAATGAAGCTTAATGCGACGGCGGAGATGATCCCTATCACATGGCCGGAATTCTCGCGGATTCATCCGTTCGCACCTGCCGATCAGGTTCAGGGGTATGCCGAACTGTTCGCGTATCTGGAGCGCACGCTCTGTGCGATCTCGGGGTATGACGCTGTCTCGCTTCAGCCGAATTCCGGCGCGCAGGGTGAATATGCCGGTCTTCTGGCGATTCGTGGCTATCACCGGGCGCGTGGGGACGAGAACCGCGACGTCTGCCTGATTCCGGCGTCTGCGCATGGGACTAATCCGGCTTCGGCGCAGATGGTCGGGATGCGAGTTGTCGTCGTGGCGTGTGACGAGAACGGCAATGTCGATGTCGAGGATCTGAAGGCGAAGATTGCGCAGCATGACGGGCGCGTGGCAGCCATCATGATCACCTATCCGTCCACGCATGGCGTGTTCGAGGAGCGGATTGTCGAGATCTGCGAGCTGGTTCATGCAGCCGGCGGTCAGGTCTATCTGGATGGTGCGAACCTCAATGCGCAGGTCGGTCTGGCGCGTCCGGGTCTGTATGGCGCCGATGTCTCGCATTTCAATCTGCACAAGACGTTCTGCATTCCGCATGGCGGTGGCGGTCCGGGCATGGGGCCGATCGGAGTGGGTAAGCACCTTGCGCCGTATCTGCCGGGACAGCATGGCATTGCGGTGTCCGCTGCGCCTTTCGGATCGGCATCCATTCTGCCGATTTCCGCGGCTTATATCATGATGATGGGCGACGAGGGCTTGCGTCAGGCGACGACGATGGCGATCCTGAATGCGAACTACATCGCATCGCGTCTGGAAGGGCACTACCCGGTTCTGTATCGCGGCACGAATGGCTTTACTGCGCATGAATGCATCGTGGATCTGCGCCCGCTGAAGGATGCGGTCGGTGTGACGGTGGATGATATCGCCAAGCGTCTGATCGACCATGGCTTCCATGCACCGACCGTCAGCTTCCCGGTGGCGGGGACGTTCATGATCGAGCCGACGGAATCCGAGGGGAAGGGCGAGTTGGATCGCTTCTGCGATGCGATGATCGCCATTCGGGCGGAGATTGCCGAAGTCGAAGCCGGGCATGTAGTGATGGAGGCCAGCCCGCTGCGCTTTGCGCCGCATACCACGGCGGATCTGGCGGGCACATGGGACCGGTCCTACAGCCGCGAGGAAGGATGCTTCCCCGGTGGTGTGGACACGTCGAAATACTGGTCGCCGGTCGGACGTCTGGACAATGCCTGGGGGGACCGGAACCTCGTCTGTTCCTGCCCGGATATTTCGACCTACGCGGAAGACTGAACGGGTTTTTTCAGTCTCATGTTGGGGAACAGGCGTCTTCCTTCGGGGAGGCGCCTTTTTGCTGTCTGCTTCTTTCGGATCGGATACCCGGTATGGGTTCTTTCTCGCAAAGGTGTGCGGTATGGTTTCACGTGAAACACTGCCCGTCTGCGGAAAGGTCGTGGTCGGGTAGGTGTCATTCTTGATGAGGAAGTTCCCGATGAGTCAGACGGTTCACATCACGGCTGTTGTCACGGTCGCGGCGGGCCATGCCGCAGCGGCAGAACACGCTTTTGCGGCCTGTATCGTGTCTTCACGCAAGGAAGAAGCCTGCCGCCAGTACGTTGTCAGCAGGGATATCGAAAAGACTGGCCGGCTGGTGGTTTCCGAAGTCTGGACTTCGGAAACCGGGTTCGAGGCGCATCTGGCGTCACCGCATTTCAAGGCTCTGGGGGAAGCACTTGGAAAACTGGATGCGCAGCTCGACATCATGAAAGTCCAGCCGCTGGACGATGCTGCGGACGCAGTCTGAAAAGACGGTTTTCATTTCTGCGGGAGTATGCCCCATTTCGGGGATCGACTGCTTTGCGGAGCAGCCTTTGAAAACAGGAGAGTCTCTTATGGTTTCGATGGTGACGTTCAAGGTTGACGGGATGTCGTGCAACGGATGTTCGGGAAAGCTGCAGTCTGCGCTGTCCAATGTTCCGGGGGTATCGTCGGCGGAGGTAACGCTCGATCCGGGGCTCGCTGTCATTCAGTACGATGAGCACAAAGTGACGCCAGTGGCGTTACAGCATGTTGTCGAAGATGTCGGGTTCGACGTTATCGCCTGACAAGCGTTTGAACGCGCCTGCCGCCTATCGTTTGTAATGCGGCAGGCCTAGTCCTTTGATGAGGGCTACGGCGCGCAGGCTGAAGCCAGCCACGACGGCAATCATGGCCGCAAGACTTGTATTGAGACCCAGCGCCGTCAGGGACACATAGGTTCCTGACGCCAGGGCGACGGCTGTGATGTACAGCTCCGGCCGGATGATGATGGATGGCACGCCTGCCAGCATATCCCGAAAAATGCCGCCCATGCAGGCACTGACGATCCCCATGAGAGCCGCTGGGATCAACGGGATGCCGTAAGCCAGCGCCTTGGCTGAGCCGAAGACGCCATAGGCGGCGATCCCAAGACCGTCAAACCATTCCACTGCGCGGGCTGGCCAGAAGCGGGTCGGGGTAAACCAGACGGCAATGGCGGATAGCAGGCAGGCTGTAATCGGGACGGAGGTGTGCATCCAGAAGACCGGCGCGCCAATCAGTAGATCCCGTACCGTTCCGCCGCCAACACCTGTAATTGCGGCAAAGAACATGAACGTCACGATGGTCAGGCGTGCACGTGCGGCTTCGATCGCGCCGGAAATCGCGAACACGATCGTGCCTGCGATGTCGAGGACGGGCAGGGCGGAGGAGGAGAAGGCCTGAAGGGCGGGAGGGATCATCGGGCCATTTTGAAGTGGTAGGGTGAAAACAGAAAAGCCCGGCACGAAGGCCGGGCTTTCCGTTGAGACGATGTTCTGACCCGGATCAGACCGAGTAGTACATCTCGAACTCTGCCGGATGCGGCGTGTGTTCGAACTTGTAAACTTCCGGCCACTTGATGTCGATGTAGCTTTCGATCTGGTCCTTGGTGAAGACGCCGCCTTCGAGAAGGAATGCGTGGTCTTCCTTAAGGGCTTCGAGAGCCTCACGGAGCGAACCGCAGACTGTCGGGATCTGAGCCAGTTCTTCCTTGGGCAGCTCGTACAGATCCTTGTCCATGGCATCGCCCGGGTGGATCTTGTTGCGGATGCCGTCGAGGCCGGCCATCAGCATGGCGGCGAATGCGAGATATGGGTTGGCGGTCGGGTCCGGGAAGCGGACTTCAACGCGCTTAGCCTTCGGGTTTGTCGCATGCGGGATACGACACGAAGCCGAACGGTTCGCAGCGGAATAGGCCAGAAGCACGGGGGCTTCGAAGCCCGGGATCAGGCGCTTGTAAGAGTTGGTGGACGGGTTCGTGAAGGCGTTCAGGGCCTTCGCGTGTTTGATGATGCCACCGATGTAGAATAGCGCGTCTTCAGAGAGGTCGGCATACTTGTCGCCAGCGAAAGTCGGCTTGCCGTCCTTCCAGATGGACTGGTGGACATGCATGCCCGAGCCGTTGTCGCCTGCGATCGGCTTCGGCATGAACGTGGCCGTCTTGCCGTAGGAATGGGCGACGTTGTGCACGCAGTACTTGTAGATCTGCATGAAGTCGGCTGACTTCACGAGCGTGTCGAACTTCGTGCCGAGCTCGTGCTGCGACTGTGCGACTTCGTGGTGATGCTTCTCGATCGGCAGACCCATTTCGCCCATCGTGGAGAGCATTTCGGCGCGCAGGTCGTTCTCGCTGTCCACGGGTGGGACCGGGAAGTAGCCACCCTTGACGACAGGGCGATGGCCCATGTTGCCTTCCGGATAGGCCTTAAGGGAAGAGCCGGGGCCTTCGATGCTGTCGAGCTGGTACATGCCGAAATTCGGGCCTGTGCCGAACTGCACGTTGTCGAAGATGAAGAACTCGGCTTCCGGACCGAAGAACGCCGTGTCACCGAAGCCGGCCTCCTTGAGGTAGGCTTCTGCGAGCTTGGCGGTTGAGCGCGGGTCGCGATTGTAGAAGTTGCCCGTCTTCGGATCGATGATGTCGCAGAACAGGATCAGCTGCGGCTTGGCGGAGAACGGGTCCATGACGGCCGTTTCCGGATCCGGAAGCAGGACCATGTCGGACTCGTTGATGGCCTTCCAGCCCTGGATCGAAGAGCCATCGAACATGAAGCCTTCAACGAAGGTATCGTCTTCGATGGTCGAAACCGTCTGGGTCGTGTGGTGCCACTTGCCCTTGGGGTCCGTAAAGCGCAGATCGACGAATTCCGCCGCGTGCTCCTGGATCATCTCGAAGACGCGGGCAACGGCCTGCGGGTTCGGGGCGGGCGGCTTGCCGGTTGCTGCGGGAGCAGCCTTGGGGGCTGCAGCCTTCGAGGTACGGCGCGCCGGAGCGGCCTTCGGTTTCGCGGTAGTGGAAGTGGGGGCTTTCTTGGCCATCGATCTGTCGCCTTGCATCGTGTAAACGGCTGCAAAACGATTAAGCGACAAATGCCCGTCTGTCGAGTATGGGAAATTACGCCATTCTGCGGATTTATGATTGAATCTTTCGGAAGCGAACCTGGGTTTTCCAGATCTGGTCCGGAACTTGCATGTAAAGAGAGTAGTGAGACTCTTTTTGGGAAATATCCTCTTGATGCCTGCTTCCTTATCTCCGGATGGCCTGAAAGACAGTGATCTGCTTTCCCTGCCGGTCGAACGTTACCTGCACGAATTCCGGGGCGGACTGCTCAGCCTGCCAGAGAGTGAGCGGGATCTGATTGTCGCTGAAGTGCGGGCCCAGGTCGCGGCGCAGGCCCGGCTGGGGGAAAGGGCGGCACTGGCGCTGCTGGAAAGGATGGGAAAGCCGGACAGGCTCGCCGCACGCTTTACGATCCGGCATGAGCTGTCCGTTGGTGTGCAGCAGTCGAATCCCTTTGGTCTGTTTTGGGTTCTTCTGCGGCTGGCTGCGGGGAGTCTGCTGGCGTTTGTTGGCGGATTTGTCGTGATCGCGTTTGGGCTGACGGGGCTTATGCTCGCGGCGATGCCCGTGCTGCGGCTCTTTGTCCCGCAGGATCTTTTCATGGTGGACGACAACCCGTTCTCGATCACTGTTACGACGGATGGTGTGCCCAGGAATGGCATCCCGCTTTCCTGGGGATATGCGATCCTCTGTTGCGGTGTCGGCATCGTCCTTGTCGTGCTGGCGATGCTTCTTTTGCGGGGGCTGGGGCAGCTTCTGTTGCGGGACATGCGCCGTAAAACGCAGGAGTTGGACTGAGGAGCAGGAAGACGGGATTTCCATTATGGAACGAAAGGGGAGTGCGAGAGGCTTTTCAGCTCTCCTTCAGCCTGCGATGGTGCAGGGCTTTTTGTTTTCCGTCAGTTCTGGAATCCGTTGATGAAAACGCCCAATCAGTATCTTGCGAGCCTTCCGACAACCATCTTCACGATTATGTCACAGCTTGCCATGAAGCATGGGGCGATCAATCTCGGGCAGGGGTTTCCGGATACGGAAGGGCCGCAGGACATCATTCAGGTTGCGGAGGAGGCGCTGCGCGACGGGCGCAACCAGTATGCGCCGCTAACTGGCCTGCCGGAACTGCGTGAGGCTGTGGCGGCGTCTAATCGGCGTTTCTATGGGCTTGAGGTCGACCCTGCGACGGAAGTTGTCGTGACGTCTGGCGCGACGGAAGCTCTGGCAGCGTGTCTGATGGCGGTCGTGGAGCCGGGAGATGAGGTGGTGGTAATCGAGCCGCTTTATGACACCTATCTGCCGGCTCTGAAGCTTTTGGGGGCGGTGCCGCGCTGTGTGCGGCTTGCGCCGCCGCACTGGTCCGTGCCGGAGGCGGAGCTTCGGGCCGCGTTTGGTCCGAAGACCAAGGCGATCATGCTCAATTCACCGATGAACCCGTCCGGGAAGGTGTTTGTCCGCGAGGAGCTTGAGCTGATTGCGGAACTGGTCCGGGAACATGATGCCTATGCGATCTGTGACGAGGTTTACGAGCATCTGACGTTTCACGTGAAACACCTCCCGCTGATGACGCTGCCGGGGATGCGCGAGCGGTGCATGCGGATCGGGAGTGCGGGCAAGAGTTTCTCCCTGACGGGATGGAAGGTCGGCTATGTGACGGCACCGGCGGCGCTGGCCTCGGTGGTGGCGAAAGCGCATCAGGTGATGGTGTTTGCGACAGCTCCGAACCTTCAGCGGGCTGTGGCTTACGGGCTGAACAAAGATGACAGCTATTACCAAGGGCTGTCGACGCAGATGAAAACGCAGCGGGATCTGCTACGTGACGGGTTACACCGGCTGGGCTTCGAGACGCTGCCCGCGGATGGGAGCTATTTCATCGTTGCGGATATTTCTCGCCATGCAGCCGGGCGAAATGATGTGGAATTCGCGCGCTGGCTGGTGGAACATGCGGGGGTCGCGACGATCCCGGTTTCGGCTTTCTATGACCCGCAGGGGGATGCCGCACCGCAGAATCTGATTCGGTTCGCGTTTTGCAAAAAGCCAGAGATCATGCAGGAGGCCTTGAAACGGCTGGAAAAGGCCCTTTCTTAAAAGCCCCGTGTTGTGATCCGCTCTGTGTTCAATCTGTCTGCCGGGAAAGCCGGTCTGTTCTGTCTGGAGATTTCTCATGTCTGTTGCAGCTGATGCTCTGGGCGCTCTTGCTACGACCGATGCCCTCTTTTTCGGCCGGCCTGATTCAAAGTTGACTCGTGACGATGCCCGGGCGCTCGTCAATCGGGGGCTTGATGGTGTGGATGACGGCGAGCTGTTCCTTGAATACCGGGAGAATGAAAGCATCAGCCTGGATGACGGGACGATCCGTTCGGCGAGCTTCAACACGTCTTCGGGGTTCGGGCTGCGGGCCGTTCTGGGGACGGAGACGGCTTTTGCGCATGCGGACGATATCAGCCGGAATGCTCTGGAGCGGGCTGTCAGTACGGTGGGTGCCGTGCGGCAGGGACGCAGCGGCATCATGGCGCCGGGACCCCAGGCGACGAACCAGCGGCTTTATGGCGACTCCCGCCCGCTTGAAGGAACGGATTTTGCAGCGCGTGCAGCAGTTCTGAGCGAGATCGATACCTATGCGCGGAGTCTGGATTCCCGGGTGGTGCAGGTCAGTGCTGTACTGAGTTCTGAATGGCAGGCCGTTCAGATCATGCGGCGCGCGGACTCCGGCGGCGATGTGGCGGATCTGCGCCCGTTGGTGCGGATGAATGTGTCCGTCGTTGTGGAAAAGGACGGTCAGCGCGAAAGCGGAAGCTGTGGTCTGGGGGGGCGCTATGAACTGGACCGGCTGCTGGCTCCAGAAACGTGGCGCGATACAGTCGACAAGGCCCTGAAACAGGCCCTTATTACGCTGGAAGCTGCCCCGGCGCCCGCAGGAGAAATGGATGTGGTGCTTGGTCCGGGATGGCCGGGCATTCTGCTGCATGAGGCCGTCGGGCACGGGCTGGAGGGCGATTTCAACCGTAAGGGGACCTCGTCCTTTTCCGGGATGATCGGCAAGCGTGTGGCGTCTTCAGGCGTGACTGTGGTCGATGATGGAACGCTTCCAGAGCGTCGCGGCTCGTTGAGTGTTGATGATGAGGGAACACCGACGTCTCGGACCGTTCTGATCGAGGACGGGATTCTGACCGGTTATCTTCAGGACCGGTTGAATGCCCGTCTGATGGGGACGAAATCCACCGGGAACGGACGCCGGGAGTCCTATGCTCACGCACCTATGCCGCGCATGACCAATACGCTCATGCTGGAAGGAAATGCGACCACCGATGAGATGATTCGTTCGATGAAGCGCGGGCTTTATGCCGTTAATTTCGGCGGCGGCCAGGTGGATATCACGTCGGGAAAATTCGTGTTTGCGGCTTCGGAAGCCTATCTGGTCGAGGATGGAAAAATGATCCGTCCGGTCAAGGGGGCTACGTTGATCGGCAATGGGGCGGATGCGATGAACCAGATCTCTATGATCGGGTCCGATGTGGCGCTGGATCCTGGCATTGGAACCTGTGGGAAGGCTGGTCAGGGCGTGCCGGTGGGTGTTGGGCAGCCGACCCTGAAGATTTCAGGTCTGACGGTGGGGGGAACGGCCTGATCTGGAAACGCCAGGCCGCTCGAGAGGCGAAAGTTATTCGTGATGGGTCATAATTACGCCAAGCCCTTGACGGCTGAAGCTCGTATGGAGCGGGTTTTGTCCCGTCTGCCAGTGGACTGGGCTGTAAAAATCGAGCGTCAGCCGGGAACGGGATGGTCGGTTTGGATGCAGCGCCCGGATGAGACGCTGCATCAGGAGACGCGGGATACGTTGGTTGAAGCGCTAGAAGAGGTGTGGCGCGTCCTTAGATAGGCCGTTTTCAGAAGTTGTTATGCGTTGCGAGCATGAAGAAGATCCTGTTGACGGCCGGGTAGACCAGAAACTGGATCAGTAGCAGAACGACCATTGGCGCAAAATCCATGCCGCCCGTGTTGGGAAGGATGCTGCGGATCGGAGCCATGACAGGTTCTACGATCCGGGCCAGCGTGTTGAAAATGGAGTAGAAAAACCGGTTGCGGATATCCAGGATCCCGAAACCCAGCAGCATCGACAGGATGCAGTACGCCAGCAAAATCCATACAAAAGCCTGGATCAGCATCAGGATAATGGAATGCAGGGCAACCATATAAAAACCTCGTCGAATGTCGGAAAGAGTAGCCGAAAGGCCGATTGAGGAACGCTTGTAGTCATAGCGATAGCACAGAACAACGTCTTGCGTGCAGGGCTGCTTGACAGTCTGCGAGAAGAAGAGAACTATTGTTTTACCGTGGGGCTGTAGCTCAGATGGGAGAGCGCCTCGTTCGCAATGAGGAGGTCAGGGGTTCGATTCCCCTCAGCTCCACCAGGGTTTTCGTTTATCGTAAAATAAGGATAAGACTGAATTATTTCTCCTATAGTAGTGGAGATCAAAACCTGTATTTTCAGGGGATGTAGTCTCTTGAGAATGGGTGTGTTTTGGTTGGTCTGCTTTTGCGGATAATAGAATGCTCTACCAAAAACATAATCAATAGAAATAATATACTCACTTAAAGAAATATTTCACAATTCAATATATTAATGATATGAATTGCCGCTAATAATACCCAAACCATAATATTTAATTAATATAATGACCTTCTTGAATATTATTTTATAGCGGCGTCTTTTCCTTTTTTATTTAAATTAGATAAATATCTCTATTTATAGAAAATTTCTCGCAGTATACTTTATTTTCAGCTAGGGATTATTTGAGTGATTTTTGTAAGGTGGATGTGTTAGAATGTCTAAAGCGGTAGAAAATCGAACAGCTTTAGTTCAGTTCCAAGGACATTTTGACGGTCTGGAAGATGGTGTCGTCCGAGGGTGGGCGACATGTAATTTGGAAAAATTTTCTCCTGTAAAAATTCATATAATCATTGATGGGCAGGAAGTCGGAATGGCGATTGCCGATTTGCCTCGTGCAGACATTCAGGCAATGCTTTCGCTACCGACCGCCAACCTGGGTTTCAGTTTCCAAATACCATCAAGTTACTTTAACGGTGAAAAACATACGCTGTCATTGCGTCTGGATGACCGTTCTGCTCTGCCACTTTTATCCGACGGTGTGACCTCGATCACATTTTCCGGCCATCTCAGGCCTTCTTATAAAAGTCATGTCGACGGCGTGAAACAGGGTGCACTTCGCGGTTGGGTGCTGCGCAAGTCGCGAGATGGTGAAGAGACCGGTGGTGTAGTGCTATCAATTCTCGTCGATGGTATTCGGATCGGACAGATACGCGCAAACCGTTATCGTGGGGATGTTGCTGCCGTCTTGGGGTGTGATCCCAATTGCGGGTTTGAGTTTCCTATCCCGCAGGCATTAAGAGGAAGTCGTCAGCATACAGTCAAAGTTTTGGCTCAGCCGGATGATATAGAGCTCGATGGTTGTCCAATAGTAACGTCTTTTGCGGATGATGCTTTTGAAAGCCGGATTATCGACGTTACCAACGAACTCGATGAAATTTACAGGCGCATGGCGAAGCTCCGGCAGGAGCTTCGTGATCTCGTTCCCAAACGTTCCTATACGTTGGGAGACTATGATCGATGGGCACGTAAATATTATACTCTTCTGGGAAAACGAATGGTTGAACAGCGCGTTTATGAAGAAAAAAATAGCGTATTCACGCCGCTTGTCTCAATTCTTTGCCCTGTCTATCGCCCGCTTGAAAGTGATTTCAAGGCAGCCGTCCAATCTGTTCTTGATCAGACTTATCAGAATTGGGAGCTTATCCTCGTTGACGATGCGGGTAAAAGTCACGAAATAACGAAAATCATCAATAATTTTACCAAAAGTGATTCACGCATCCAATGTATTACCCTGAAGAAGAATGTAGGGATTGCTGGCGCTACAAATGTAGCCATGGATGCTGCCAAAGGTCAGTATGTTGCCTTCTTTGATCATGATGATCTTTTGGTAGATGTCGCTATTGAAGTCATGGTTCGAGCGGCACGCGAAACCGGAGCCAAGCTTCTTTATTCGGATGAGGATAAAATCGATCAGGCTGGGTATTACCTGGAACCCAATCTTAAACCTGATTTCAACTATCGTTATCTTCTTGGTTGCAACTATATATGTCATTTAACGATGGTAGATGCTGCGACAATGCAGAAGATTGGGCATCTTAATTCCGATTATAACGGAGCGCAGGACCATGATTTCGTACTGAAAGCAACGGAAATCCTTAGTCCATCAGAAATTTTTCATGTGCCTGAAATTCTTTACCATTGGCGCAAAACCCCCAATTCCACAGCTGTGGATGTGAGCCAGAAAACTTACGCGATCAATGCCGGCGTAAAATGTGTGGCCGATCATCTCAAGCGGCAGAAAATCGCCTCCACGGTTTCGTCCATCCGCGGACTGACGCTTTATGGTGTAGAATGGACCTCGCGTACCCATCCGTCAGTAACTATTATCATTCCTTTTAAAGATCAGCTGGATACGACGCTTACCTGCGTCGAAAATATCCTCAAACATACAGTTTATAAGAACTACAATATTGTTTTAATCGATAATTGGTCGGTACGTGATGAGACGCTTGATTTTATCAAAAAAATTCAGAAGCATAAAAATGTTTCCGTTATAACGGTAGAAGAACCATTTAATTTTTCGCGACTGAACAATATCGCTGTAGCTCAGACTAGATCTGATTATGTCGTATTCATGAATAACGACGTGTTTGTGGAGGACCCAAAGTGGTTACAGCGCATGGTTGGAGAAGCTCAGGCATTTAAAGATGTCGGAGCTGTTGGTGCCAAACTGCTTTACCCTAATGATACGATTCAGCATGCCGGTGTAGTTGTGGGGCCGGCTGGTGTGGCAGCTCATGTGCATCGGGGTGATCCGCTATCAGAATATGGATATATTGGCCGCACGATGCTTTCGCACGAAGTAACAGCCGTTACGGCGGCGCTTATGCTGGTAAGACGTACTATTTTTGATGAGGTCGGCGGTTTCGATGAAGAAGCGTTGAAAGTCGCTTTCAATGATGTTGATCTATGTTTGAAAATTCGTCGGGCTGGATACCGTATTATCTTTTCTGCAGAGACGATTGCTTATCATCACGAGAGTCTGTCTCGTGGAACTGATGATAAGCCTGAACATGAAACGCGTTTTTTCTTGGAAACTCAGACTATGCTCGAACGCTGGAGTTCAGATCCGCTGTTTGAACGCGATCCATCTTATCCGCGCTATTTTACTGTTGACCAACAGACATTCTTTAATTTGGTCGATCCTGAAGAGCTTCCATAATTTCAGAAAATCATATTAGGCTCAGGACTCATAGCCAGAAGATGACGGTTGCGGCGAGGCAGACGGCTGAGAAGAAGGCGGTCGGGCATCTGTCGTAGCGTGTTGCGACCCGCCGCCAGTCCTTGAGCCTTCCGAACATAATCTCGATGCGATTGCGTCTTTTGTATTTCCGTTTGTCGTATTTGGTTGGCTTTCCGCGGGATCTCCGTCCTGGAATATGGGGCTTTATGTCTTTCTCTTCCAGAGCGTCCCTGAACCAGTCGGCGTCATACCCGCGATCTCCCAGCATCCACTGTGCCATAGGAAGGCTGTCCAGCAGAGCAGCGGCACCGGTGTAATCACTGACCTATCCCGCCGTCATGAAAAAGCTCAGCGGTCGTCCGTTCTGGTCACTGACCGCATGCAGCTTGGTATTCATACCGCCTTTGGTGCGACCGATCAGACGGCCTGGAGCCCCTTTTTTTTAGCCGCAGACTTGAAGCCGTCCGGTGCGCCTTGAGATACGTCGCATCAGTCATGATGGTCAGGGGCTCGGCCTTGGCAGCAGATAAGCCGTTCATCATCCGCATGAAAATACCTATGTCGCCCCAGCGCTGCCAACGGTTGTACAGCGTCTTGTGGGGGCCGTATTCCCGGGGCGCATCACGCCAGCGCATCCCATTGCGGTTCGCGAAAATGATCCCGCTCAACACGCGAAGCTCATCAACACGGGGTCTACCGTGGCTCTTTGGGCCGCAGACGATCCATCTGTTCATCTGTCAGCCAAAACAGGTCGCTAATTTCCAGTCTCCTCGCAGGGCCTGAATCAGATTTCTACAATCAAATCAATAGGTCCTGAGCCTAACCAGAACCGGACGAATCGAATTACACAGGACGCGTCAAAAATAGAGGGTTTTTCGAATTCTCCGGATTTATAGGGGTGAAAATAATTCTAAAATAAGATGATGCCCATTTGAATAATTTAGTCCTTTTATTTGGTTATACTTGACAACATTTATTCCAAATTTTTTCAGGGCAGACATAAAGGTATTTTTGTCTTTGAGGCCGATCAGCGCCAAGCTGCATTGGGGATGGTCGTGCAGATATGCGGCTGCGGCTGCGGGGCCAATGAGTTGTGTATTGGGGCCGGCGAGAAAGACCAGGCTCGGCTCGGAATAGGATGACGATATCAAAACACTGTCATTGCAGGGGCGAATATCTTCGAAGAGGTCTACAATCCGGGGGCTGAGACGGATGGTCTGAAGATTGGGGATCACGCTCAGGAACAAGCCGGCATGGGCAATGACGGCTGCTCCCATGGCGCAGAAGGTTGCTTGTTGTCGCTGCTGCTTCATGAGCATTACGATGGCGCCGAGCATCAGGGGTAGGGATCCTCCCAGCGCGATCAGGGCGGAGAGTGTGAACGTGTGCTCAAGTCTGTAGAGGGCGATGCTGCCGGCAAGGCAGAAGCCAATGCCGATGACTGCCCACAGAACGCCATAGACCCCGAGAAGAGCCTTTGCCCATCGTGAGAGTGTAGGAGGGCACCATGTCATGAGGCTTGCGGCAGTGAGGATGGCAATCGCCGGATAGGTTGGCAGGACGTAATGCGGGAGTTTGGTGGCGATCAGTTCGAACACCAGCCAGTGCGGGACGATCCAGCTGAGGAGGAAGCGGACCTGCGGGAGTTTGCGGTTTTGCCAGACTGCCGGAATGGCCATGGCAGCGAACAGCGAACCAGGCCAGAAGGCTAGTCCGAAAACCAGCAGATGGAAGCCAGGAGGGAGGCCATGCGCTTCTTGACCATGGGCTACTTTGCCTAGGAAGTTGCGTCCAACCGCTCGGGCGAAGAAGTCCCCACCGCTGATGATCTCTATGGCGACGCACCAGGGAACAACCACGGCAACCATGAGTAGCCAGCCCCAGCGTGGGCGCAGGCGAGACCACCATGAGCGGTTTTTTTCCAGTAGCCACAGGGCCAGCGGTGTGCCGAAGCCCGGAATGAGGACGACCGGGCCTTTGAGCATGAGGCCAATGCCCAAAGCAAGCCAGTAGGCGACTGCGACGCGAAGATGAGTGGGGCGGTTTTTTTGTCGATCAGTGAGAGCGCACAGAAGGGCGGCTTCGATGCACAGGATGTCCAGCAGCAGGACTGTGTCGATGGTCGCCATGTGGCTTTCGGCGACGAACAACGTCGAAACCATCAGTAGGCCTGCCGCCATCAAGCCCGTAGTGCCCCCAAAGAGAGTTGCGCCGATCCAGGCAGTCAGGGGGACAATGATGGTTGCGGCGAGGAGGCTCGGAATTCGATAGGGCCATGTCTTGCGCAAAACTGAGGGACCGAAGATTTTCTCGGCGGCGGCGGTCGAGGCCGCTTCCAGCCAGTAGATTCCAGCCGGTTGGAGATAGCGTGGTTTGTCCTGAAAACGGACGTCGATGAAGTTGTGGGAGAGAAGCATCTGTTCGGATGCTTCCATATAGCGGGGTTCGTCTCGATCGAGGGGCGGGAGCGTCATGCGACCGGGGAGCGCGAGCAGAAAGGCCAACAGCCCGAGAAGAGCATAATGCCGGAGGTTCAGGGTCATGGGGACTCTCCGCGCCGTTCTGTCAGGCCGGGCATGCGGCATGATTCCGGAAGGTCCGGATCCCGTGTGACGGCTTCAGTGTTCGGTCAGATGATTGGGCAGGTGCGTGCGGTTCTGGAGCCACATGACGCCCAGGAGGTCACGGATACCAACGAGAGCTCGGTTGAAATTGGTATATTTCGAGCTGCCATGTAGTCGGGCGCGGTGCTGCACTTCGATACAGATCAGCGGGGCGCCGTAATGTCCCAGTAATGCAGGCAGAAAACGATGGACGCCTTCGAACTGAGGAATTTTCAGGAAGAGGTCGCGCGGGAAGAGCTTGAGCGGCGCGCCTGTATCGGGGCAGCCATCGTTCAGGAGACGACGGCGCAGTCCGTTTGCGAAGCGCGTAGCAAGCCGGCGAGACAGGCGGTCGTTGCGTTTGCGGCGGACGCCGACCACCAGAGGCTGGACTCTTGGAGTCGATGTCGCACGTTCCAGCATTCTCAGGATGGCAGAAGGGTCATCCTGTCCGTCGCCGTCAATGGTGGCGATCCAGTGTCCGTTGGCAGCGGTAATGCCTGTTCGGAGGGCGGCTGATTTTCCGAGGCGCTTCGGGTGGCTGATGATGCGCAGGCGGGGCAGGATCGTCTGGCGTGCTTCCAGAAGCTTTCTGACGGTGACGTCGGTGCTGCCGTCATCAATAGCCAGAATTTCTATTGAAGAGTCGGCAGCGAAAGTTTCAGCCAACTCCTGACAGACGGGGAGGATATTGTCCGCTTCGTTCAGAACGGCCATGACGACGGAGAGCCTTGTGGGCTGTCCGTCGTCATGAAAGGAACCTTGCACCTTGGAGGTGGGCATCGGATCAGGCAGCGGAGCGCCGAAGGGCTTCCGGCAGGCTGTTGATGCTCTGGTCGAGCAGGCTGGATGCGATGTCAGGGCTTTCCGTCAGACGGGTCGACACGACCTCACGGGCTGCGGCGACCGCGATCTGAGTAGCGCGATCCTGAATTTCACGGATGGCCGAGCGTTCGGCTGCGTGAATCCGATCCTGCGCCATCTTCTCGTAGCGGGCTGCGGCGGCTTCAGCGTCCTTGCGGGCGCGTTCTGCCAGACCGGCGGCTTCGGCCTCGGAGCGTGCAAGCATGGCCTGTGTTTCGGCCAGGGTCTTTTCTCGCTCGCGGGTGGCATCTTCCAGCATTTGCTCGGCTTCGCGGCGCAGGCGGGCTGCTTCATCGAGGTCGTTACGGACGTTTGTCGCGCGGGCATCCAGGTGGCTGGTGATGGCGATCCAGAGCTTGCGTCCGAAAATGACGAAGAACAGGACGAAGGCGAGGGCGGTCCAGAACCGGGGATCGTGGAACATCATCGTCTCCTTAGGCGCTGACGCGTTTGACGGCGCTGGCGACAGTCTGTTCGTCCTGCGTGCCGATCAGACGCGCAACCAGATCCTGTGTGGTGCTGGTGGCGATCTCGGACAGGCTGGAAAGGGCCTCTTCACGGGACTGGGTGATTCGGGTCTCGGCGTTTGCGATCTCGGATTCAAGACGCTTGGCCGTTTCCGCAGCGTGAGCATCCGCGCTGGCGCGGGCTTCGCTCTGGATCCGCTCCACATGGGCGCGGGCCTGCTCGGCTGCTTCATGACGGGCACTGAGGAGTTCCGCGCTGGCGCGGTCGGCCTCGGCTTTAGCCTTGCGGGCAACATCCAGATCGCTCTGGATACGGGTCCGACGGTTGCTCAGAACCCGTTCGACACGCGGCAGCGCGAAGCGGCTCAGGCTGAGATAGAAGCCGCCGAAAATGACGGCTCCCCAAACGACCTGTCCGATCAGCAGCGGATCGTGAAAGTTCAGCTGTGGCATGCCCGCAGCCACGGCACGGCCCGGCACGGCCGCAAGCGGAGCGGCGAACAGGAAGAGGCGTGGCGTACGGTACATGTTCGACCTCAGGCGAACAGGATCAGGAACGCGATCAGCAGGGCGAAAAGCGCGACAGCTTCCGTCAGCGCAAAGCCCAGCATGCCGATGCCGAAGACATGCGGACGCGAAGCCGGGTTGCGGGCAACCGAGCTGATCAGCGTGGAGAAGATGTTGCCGAGACCCATGCCGACACCGGCGAGGGCGAAAACGGCAATACCGGCACCGAGGTCACGGGCGGCCTGGGCGATGCTGATGCCGAATTCGTGAGCGGCTTGAACGTCCATTGTCAGGTTCCTTGTTGGGTCGATTAAAGGGTTAGTGCGAAGCTGGTGTGGCTCAGTGAGCGACGGCCTCACGCAGATAGATGCAGGTGAGGATGGCGAACACATAGGCCTGCAGCACGCCCACCAGCAGTTCGAGGGCCGTCAGCGCGATGTTGATCGCGATCGGGGCGATGGCCAGAACATGGCCGAATGCGCCCAGACCGGCGAGCATGATCGTGAAGCCGGCAAACACTTCCAGGAGCACGTGACCCGCCACCATGTTGGCGAAAAGTCGGATCGACAGGCTGACCGGACGCGAAAGGAAAGAGATGAGCTCGATCGGCACCAGCAGCGGAGCAAGCCAGACAGGCGTTCCAGCGGGCAGGAAGTGCTTAAGGAAGCCCACACCCTGAAAACGGATGGAAGCAAGGATCGAGATGACGAACACCATGATGGCCAGACCGAAGGTCACGGCGATGTGGCTGGTGTACGTGAAAGAGAAGGGCAACAGACCGAGGTAGTTGCCAGCCAGGATGAAGAAGAAAATCGCAAAGACGAACGGGAAGAACGTCGCGCCATTTTCGCCGATCGTACTGACGGCGAGGTCATGCACGAAGTCATAGCTGATTTCTGCGGCGGCCTGAAGGCGACCCGGCACCACGGCGGCAGGACGCATTCCGACATACAGGAAGACGAGAACGATGGCGACGGCGATCAGCATGAACAGCGGTGACTGCGAGAACCGCAGGGCTTCTCCCAGATGCCCGAGAACCGGATGGAGCTCGAACTGTCCGAGCGCGTCAATCGTCGATCCGGCTGCCACGCTGGCTTCTCCCGTCATCTTTCGGTCCGGACACCATGCCCGAATCCTTCAAAACCCGCCAGACATTCAACATGCCGGCGCCACATCCTGCCAGGGCGAATACGGACAGGAACAAAGCCTTGTATCCGAACCAGTGGCCCAAGGCGTAGCCTATGGCTACACCGACTGCGAGTCCGGCTACAAGGTCCGTTCCCACGCGGACCGCCACTCCAAGGGATGACATTGAACTGTCACCATTACCCTCGTCGGTTACGGCGAATTCCCCTGAGCGGGGATCGAGCTTCTGACGGGCACGCCTCAGGCGTTCGTCGAAGTCTTCGTCGTCACCGGCAGGGGCGTGTCCCATGAGGTCTGATCCCTTACCCTGTACGCATCCTTCTTACCCGGTCGTTCAACCGGATTCCTTCTCAGCGCAGGCGCTAGCTACCGGCGAGTCCGTTGACTGTCAATGTATTCTGCTCGCTGGAGCCATCGAAACCGCTTTTCATCCTAGCTGACTAGTTTCAGACGGCGTCCGCGGTCCTTCCATTCCGGGCTTTCGCCGGAGCTACGTCCGAAGGGTAGCATGGGAGCTGGATCTTCCGAATTGGGTTCGATGCGGGGGGCATCCGGCATGTGCTTGCCCAGATAGGCTTCCGATAGAGTGCGGAAGGCATAATCGAGCATTGAGGTCGCGTATGCCGTAGACGGATCGCCCTCTACAGTGCCTGCAGGTCCGAAGCGCGTATAGGCGAATCGCTCCACAAAGGCCTCCAGCGGGGCGCCATATTGCAGGCCGATGCTGACAGCGTGGCCGAGGCAGTCCATCAGTCCGCGGGCCATAGGGCTTTCTCGGGGCGGGGTAAGGCTGATCTCGCCGAGTGTGCCGTCTTCGAATTCGCTGGTTCGCATGAAAAGACTGTGACCACCCACAGCCGCGCGCTGGGTGAAGCCGGTTTGCCGCATCGGGAGCGGGCGACGTACGCCACGGGCCAGCTTGGCCTGCAGGTCCGCCAGATCGGGTTCCGGCATCGCCGGCACGAAGTCTACGGCATTCTTGATGGCGGCGTGCATGGTAGCCTGAGCCTGCGGATGGGCGGGCGGGAGCGGGGTCTCGCCCGCCAGCGCAAGTGCCAGGGCGGATTCGGGTGTCAGGCCCCGGCAGGCCAGCCGGGCCAACGTGGATGCACGCAAATGTCCATCTTCGCGCAGTGGCGAAAAGGCCGGGGCGAGGCCGCAGGTTTCAACACCCAGCAGCCTTTCGGTGGGGGCTGGAGAGGAAAATCCGGTTTCAATCGGGCAGAAATGCAGCACTTCATCGGTAACGCAGACCGAGGATGCGATGGTTCGCAGTCCAAGCAGGGGTGATTCCGGGATGGACGGCGGGGACAGTTTTGTTCCGGTGCGAGCAACTGTGGTGGCGAGCGCGGCTATGGCGCAGGCCGCGTTGCGGGCGTCGTCACTGTCATAGTCCAGGCCGAGGGCCGCCAGGCAGGCATCGAGATCGGTCAGGAGAATGAGGCCTGCGGCTTCGTCTTCAGGTTGGGCGGGTAGATCGAACAGGGGCAGCTCACCTGTGCGTTCGATCCGGGTCGCGGCATGAAGGCGGCGCAAAGCATCGCAGGCCAGGCGCAGACAGGCAACGAAATGCTCGGCGGCGAAGCCGGTCTCCTGCACGAAGCTGGACAGGCGGATGGTGAAGCCGGGCGTCTGGTCGGGCTGGCACTGCCATAGCGCGGTATTAGGTGCCATCTGTTGCATCAGCAAAAGATAGGACAGGCTCCGGCCCGGCGATGGCGTGTTGGCTGGGGTGCCGGGAAGGGGCGGGCACGCATCGATCGTGTCTACCCAACGCGCTGCCTCTGCGGCAAGTCTGACCGGCCCACCATTCAGGGTGATCTGGGCGAGGGCCTGCGCGGCCTCGTCATCCCAGGCGGCAGGAAGGGTGACGGAGCGCAGGGAGCTGTCGTCGGGGTCGGTCATGACCTGAAGCGTCCTCATGCGAACGCCGGTCCAGTGAAGGCGAGCTGTCATGTTGCGAATCTACGCCCTGCACCTATGGGCCCGTAAGTCGGAAAAAGGCCTGCGGAAAGCCCCTAATGGGCGGGAATGTGGGGATATGGGGGATAACATTCTTCCGGAGGCTGCTGAGTGACGATTTCCGCGGGAGGATTGGACGCGCGAAGCGGAGTCGGGTAGTGCTGAAAAGATGATTTTCACGAGGGTATCGTCATGAGCGCTGTCACGGTCCGTCATGACCGGCTGGAGCTTCTGGCCGGGTTCGCTGTCCTTGCCTGTCTTGCGGGTCTTCTGGTCGCGGCAATGGTCGGACATCATCGGAGCGATGACGGGGGCTACCCTGTCCATGCCTCCTTCAGTCAGATCGACGGCTTGACGGTCGGGTCAGACGTGCGGCTTGCTGGCATTACTGTGGGGCATGTGACCGGGGCTGTGGTCGATCCCAAGAGCTTTCAGGCCCAAGTGACGTTTACACTCGCGCCAGATGTAAAGCTGCCGACGGATTCAGCTGCGATTGTGACGTCTGACAGTCTGCTGGGCGGGAAGTACATCGCGCTGTCTCCAGGCGGAGCGGATTCGGTCGTGAAGCCGGGTGGTGTCATGACCGAGACGCAGGGCTCCATTAGTTTGGAACAACTTCTGAGCAAGTTCATTTTCTCTGTGACGGATTCGCTGCAGAAGAGCCAGAAGGTTGCTGCAGGAAAGCCGGTTGCAGGCAGCCTGACGGATGAGCCTTGAGGCATGACGGATACGCACAAAAATGCGTTTCTGTGGGTCGACCATGAGGGCAATCCCGTGTCCTGTGCGGAGAAGGTCCAGATCCTGCGGGAAAACGATACCGAACTGCGTCAGGCCCTGCAGGATGTGTTTGATGACGGGGTTCTGATGGGGGTTTCACCTCAGGCGATGCTGCAGACGTTTCAGGCCATGCTGTCCGATCTGAAGAGCCCGTTCCAAGGTGGGACTCAGGAGAAAGAGTCATGATGAAACTTTGGTCGGGCCGGGTTCTGCTGCCGTGTAGGGGGGGCGCAATGATTCTGCTTTGCGGGATTTCGGGCGCGCAGGCCGCAACAGGTGTGGCGCCCCCGGCGATGTATCCGGCGACAACCTGGCAGGGGCAATCGCAGGCTGTGGTGCGCGTGTTGGACCGGCTGGATGCTCATCTGGAACTTCTCACGATTCCCGTGGGCGGGAGCGTGACCTATCATAGTCTTTCCGTGGGTGTTGAAGCTTGTGTCAGCCGGCCGCAGACGCTGGTCGCAGATGCCGGAGCCCTGCTGCATCTTAAGGACAGCAGCGATCCGCAGCGGCCGCCTTTCGATGGGTGGATGTTGGCTCAGGAGCCTTCTGTCGCAACTTATGGCAGCCCTTTATACGATGTGCGCGTTGTCTCCTGTGCGGGAGCGCTGACGGTACCTCAGGCGGGCCCTCTGCCTGAGGTGAAGGCGCCCGTGCTCGCCAGTGCGGAGGTTCCGGTGGAAGAAGGCGGCGATGCTCCGGCATCGCAGCCCGGTTCTGCCTCAGGCGGTCCTGTACCGCTTGCTCCGGACAGTCATAATCCCATTCCGCTCGCGCCTCCCAGCGGTGCGGCGCCGTCCCTTGCTCCGGCTATGCCTCCGCAGTCTTCGGGACAGTCCCTGTCACCTCCCGAGGCCGATCCCGGTCTCGAATAAGGTGGGATGGGGCGGAATGACCCAGAAACAGGAAGAAATGACAGCTTCATGATTCAGGTTCCCTTTCCCCCGTCTCGGGCAGCCCTGCTGCTTGATTTTGATGGAACGCTTGTTGATATCGCGCCTACCCCGGAAAGTGTCCGGGTACCGGAGGGGCTCGCGGCGGATCTGCTGCGTCTTCGGGACATGCTTGATGGCGCGTTTGCGATCATTACTGGCCGACCCATTGCACAGATTGATCATTTCCTGCCGGATATTCCTTATGCCGTGGCGGGCGAGCATGGTGTGATGATGCGTCATGCGCCCGACCAAGCGTTACGGGAGCGGGAGCTGCCCGTTGTGCCCGGAGAATGGGTACAGGCTGTTGAAAAGGCTGCGGCAGATCATCCCGGAGCCAGTGTTGAACATAAAAAAGCTGGAATGGTGCTGCATTACCGCCGTGCGCCCGAGGCGGAGTCTGCTTTTCGGGAGTTGGCGTCGGCCTGGCCAGTGGAAGACCGGGGGTTTCACCTTCAGGATGCCCAGATGGCCATCGAGCTCCGGCCATTGGGGATCGATAAGGGCAAGGCGCTGCGGGAACTGATGGCGGAGCCGCCTTTTGCAGGACGGCTTCCGGTTTTTGCCGGTGATGATGTCACGGACCGCGATGGGGTGAGAGCTGCGCGCCAGATGGGGGGCGCAGGTTGGCTCATTCCCGATGATTTTCCAGATGCGGCCACGTTCCGGCGCTGGCTGCATGATCTGTCGGAGGGACACGGATGGGGCGCCTGATTATTGTTTCCAACCGGACGCCTGCCCCTGGTGAGCGTACGCAGCCTGCCGGGGGTCTGACGGTTGGTCTGTATGATGCAGTACAGACGCAGGAGACCCTGTGGTTCGGGTGGTCGGGCCATCAGCATATGGATGCGGCCGACCGGCCGGTCCAGAGCGAGCGGGTGGGAAACGTCAATTACGTGACGTTCGACTTGACCCAGGAGCAGTATGATCGGTTTTATCTAAATTTTTCCAACGGAGTCCTGTGGCCCCTGTGCCATTACCGGACCAACCTGATCCGCTACACCCGTGAGGACTGCGATGCCTATTATGAGGCGAACGAGGTCTTTGCGGATCGTCTGGTCGGGCTTCTGGAGCCGGATGATACGGTCTGGATCCATGACTATCATCTGTTTCCGTTGGGTAAGATGCTTCGGGACCGGGGCGTAACGGGTCGGGTCGGATTCTTCCTGCACATTCCGTTCCCGCCTTGGAGCGTCGCGCGTCTGCTGCCCAAGCTCGACATGCTGTTGACCGGACTGGCGGCCTGCGACCTGATCGGGGTGCAGACGCCTGAGGATGCGGCCAATCTCAAGGGATGTTTCGAGGCCTATGGCCTGAAGGCGGCGGTCGAGGCCGTGCCTATCGGGATTGATCCCGTCAGCTTCCGACAGCAGGCGATCGAAAGCGCTTCTTCCGACGAGGTGATCAAGATCATGGATACGTTGGAGGGGACGCGCCTAATCATGGGGGTGGACCGGCTGGATTACTCCAAGGGTCTGCCCGAGCGGATGAAGGGCTTCGAGGCTCTGCTAAAGAATTATCCCGAGCATCGCGGGCAGGTGACATTCCTTCAGGTTACTCCGGTGTCACGGGGTGGCGTAGAAAGCTATCGTCTGCTCAAGGAAGAGCTGGATGGGCTGGTCGGGACGATCAACGGCGCCTATGGCACGCCGGATTGGGTGCCGATCCGTTACACGACCTGGCCGATCGGGCGGCATATCCTCGCCGGGCTTTACCGGGTGGCGGATGTGGGGTTTGTTACGCCGCTGCGGGATGGGATGAACCTCGTGGCCAAGGAGTTCATCGCGGCGCAGGACGAGGACGATCCTGGTGTGCTGGTGCTGTCGCGGTTTGCTGGGGCAGCTCCAGAAATGCCCGAGGCGCTTCTGATCAATCCGCTGGATGCGGAAGGAATGGCCGAGGCGCTTCATATCGGCCTGACCATGGACGTGCACGCCCGTCATGCGGCATGGTCTGCGATGTATGGCGAGGTTTCCCGCAATACGGCGGGGAGCTGGTCCAAGCAGTTTCTTGATAGTCTGGAGGCGATCCATCCGTGCCACTGAACAGAACGACACACCGCCCCGTTTCAACGAATGCTCTGGGCGGTCTGTATGTTCTGGGGGCGCTTCTGGCGCTCGGCGTAGTCTGGTTCGCCGAGCACTGGCTGAAGCTTGCGCCGTGCGAGCTGTGCCTGTGGGAGCGGCGCCCGTGGTGGGTGCTGCTCGGGATCGGGATTGTCACGGTCGTCCTGCCCAAGCGCTATGCCCGGTTCGGAGTTTTCCTCGGGCTCTTGTGCTTGATGACCAGTATTGGGCTGGCGGTGCTGCATGCTGGGGTGGAGCACAAGTTCTGGCCCAGCCCGGCGCCAGAATGCAGGGCCCCGGCTTTTCACGGTGGTAGCTTCAAGGACTGGATGTCCGCGATGCCGGCACGGCCGAACAAGCCGTGTGATTCGCCGGATTACCTGTTCGGTCTGCCCGTCTCGATGACGGAGCTGGGAGGGCTGTATGCGGCGGCGGTGTTCGTGGTCGCTCTGGTCGGGAGCTTCCGCATGGGACGCTCCCGACGCTGAGGGTCTGGATCAGAGGCGCGTGCCGCGTCCGCGTCCGAAGACGAGGCTGATGACCAGAAGCACCAGGAAGATGAAGAAAAGGATCTTGCCGATATAGGCAAAATCTGCCGAAAGTCCGCCAAAGCCCAGCACCGCAGCACACAGGGCGAGGATAAGGAAGGCAATGGTCCAGCGCAGCAGGTCCATGGGACTGTCTCCTTTGTCAGTAGCGCCCTCCGACGGAAAGGCGGGGTTTGAAAAGGCTGAACGGCAGCGGGATGAACTGGTTCATTTTCGCAACATCCGTTTTCTGCGGGGGCTGTGCGTGCAGGCCCCGTTTTTGATATTTCCATGGGTCGGATTTCCGTATTCGGACTTCCTGCCTGCCGGAGGACCGTCATGACCCTGTTCCGCTCCCTGTATCATCAGGGATTTGCCCGGATCGCCGCCTGTACGCTGCCGGTGACGCTTGCTGACCCGCTGAAAAATGCCGCGCGGACCCTCGGCGTTCTGCGTGACTGCGACCGGCAGGGTGTGGCGGCAGTGGTTTTCCCGGAGCTGGGGCTTACAGGCTACACACTGGAGGATCTGCGCTTTCAGGACGTGGTGCTTGATAGCGCGCTTGAGGCTCTCCGGCAGGTTGTTGCAGGGACGCAGGATCTTCTCTCCGTCGCGGTCGTGGGATTGCCGCTGGTGCAGGGGGATCTGCTCTACAATTGCGGTGCGGTTATTCACCGCGGCCGGGTGTTAGGTGTGGTTCCAAAGTCGCATCTGCCCCGGTACCGGGAGTTCTACGAGTCCCGGCATTTCACGTCCGGACTTCAGACGTCCGGGACAATCCGGCTGTTGGGCGAGGATGTGCCATTCGGGGCGGATCTGCTGTTTGCGGCCGAGGATGTGCGTGGGCTGACGCTGGGCGTGGAGATCTGTGAGGATCTGTGGGTGGCGTCTCCGCCGAGCGGAAAACTGGCGGAAGCAGGGGCGACCGTCATTCTCAACCCTTCGGCATCCCCGGTGACGATCGGCCGGACGGATGACCGGTCGCTTCTGTGTCAGGCGCAGTCCATGCGAACGCTGACGGCTTATGTGTATGCGGCGGCGGGCGAGGGGGAGTCGACTACCGATCTGGCTTGGGACGGGCAGGTGTCGATCCACGAGGCCGGGCGGCTTCTGGCGCAGTCGGATCGTTTTCCGCAGGGCGAGCGGCTGGTCGTGGCAGATGTGGATTTGGATCTGCTGCGGCAGGAGCGGATGCGGACGGGCCAGTTCGGGCAGTCGGGACAAGAGTTTCGGATCGTTGGGTTCACGCTTGCACCGCCTATGACTGATCTGGGGCTGGAGCGGGATGTCGTGCGATTTCCTTTCGTCCCGTCCGATGCGCGGACACTCGCTCGGGACTGCTATGAAGGTTGGACCATTCAGGTCAGCGCTCTGCGGCGGCGGTTACAGGCGAGCGGGGCGCAGCGCGCCGTGATCGGGGTTTCAGGCGGCCTGGATAGTACGCTGGCGCTACTGGTTGCGGTGCGGGCGGCGGATGAGCTTGGCTGGCCGCGAACGCATATTCTAGCCTACACGATGCCCGGTTTTGCGACTGGAAGCGAAAGCCGTTCTCTGGCCCATGCGCTCATGGAGACGCTGGGCGTTGAAGTGAACGAGCTGGATATCCGGCCGACGGCGCAGACAATGCTGGCGGGAATTGGTCATCCTTTTGCGGCGGGGCAGCCTGTTCATGACATCACGTTCGAAAATGTGCAGGCAGGTCTGCGGACCGACTTCCTGTTCCGGATCGCCAATTACCGCAATGGCATCGTGATCGGGACGGGGGATCTGTCGGAGCTGGCGCTGGGCTGGTGCACTTATGGCGTGGGGGACCAGATGTCCCACTATAACGTCAATGCCGGGATGCCGAAGACGCTGATCCAGCATGTCATCCGCTGGTTGGCCCGTGAAGGAAAGCTGGGCGATGGTGTTGGTCCGGTTCTGGAACGGATTGTCAGTGCGGAAATAACTCCGGAACTGGTGCCTGATACGGGGCAGGGCGTTCAGAGTACGGAGCAGATGATCGGGCCTTATCCTCTTCAGGACTTCACACTTTATCACATTCTGCGTCATGGCTTCCGACCGTCACGGGTGGCGTTTCTGGCGGAGAAGGCCTGGGTGGATGCATCGCGTGGCGACTGGCCCTCACATTATCCCGAGGATCGGAAAGTTTCGTACGATCTGCCGGAAATCCGGCACTGGCTGGAGGTATTTCTGCGGCGGTTTTTCGGGACAAGCCAGTTCAAGCGCTCAGCCATGCCGAATGGTCCGAAGCTGGTTTCGGGCGGTTCGCTCTCTCCGCGCGGGGACTGGCGTGCGCCGTCTGATGGCACTGCAACGGCATGGCTCGAGGAGTTGTGGGATAATCTGCCTCAAACGAACACAGATTTGTGAACTTTTGGTATGTTGGTATGTTGGGGGTTATGTCTCTCGGCATTCGTGCCAATATGTTGAAAACCCGTCATCATACAGGAACATGACCCGTCATGGCTTATGCTACGATCAATCCCTATACCGGTGAGACGCTCAAGACTTTCCCAGACGCAACTGACCAGGAAGTCCAGACCGCGCTGACCGAAGCCTATGATGCGTTCAAGAGCTGGCGCCATACGCCGTTCGCCGAACGTGCGAAGATCATGACGGCAGCCGCCAACATCCTTCGTCGCGACATCGACAAGTATTCCAAGCTTCTGACCCTCGAAATGGGTAAGATTTATGCCGAAGCCAAGGCAGAGACGATCCTGTCCGCCGAGATCTTCGAATATTACGCCAAGCACGCTGAAGAGCTGCTGAAGGCCGAGAAGCTTCCGGTTGCCGATCCGAAGTCCGGTGATGCCGTCCTGATTCACCAGCCGCAGGGCATCGTGTTCGCGATCGAGCCGTGGAATTTCCCATTCTACCAGATCGCCCGCATCATCGCGCCGCAGCTTTCCGCCGGTAACACGGTTATCCTGAAGCACGCATCCAACGTGCCGCAGTGTGCGGCTGCGTTTGATGAGTTGATGAAGGAAGCCGGACTGCCGAAGGGTGGCTTCCGCAACCTGTACGCTGCCCGTCATCACACCGAAACGATCCTAAAGGATCCGCGCGTCTGTGGTGTGGCTCTGACAGGTTCCGAAGGCGCAGGCGCCGTTGTGGCCGGTATTGCGGCGCAGGCTTTGAAGAAGTCCACGATGGAGCTGGGCGGTTCTGACGCATTCGTGGTTCTGGACGATGCGGATCTGGAAAAGACCGCAAAGTGGGCCGCTTTTGGCCGTCACTGGAATGCCGGTCAGGTCTGCGTGTCCGCCAAGCGTCTGATCGTGGCGGATGCCGTCTATGACCGTTTCCTGGAGCTGTACAAGGCGGAAGTTCTCAAGCTGAAGGCTGGCGATCCGATGGATCCGTCCACCACGCTGGCACCGCTGTCCTCGCAGAAGGCTGCGGACGATCTGAAGGCTCAGGTCGAGGAAGCCAAGAAGCATGGTGCGGTTGTCGAGGCCATTGGCCCGTCCGTGCCGGAGAAGGGGGCGTTTTTCCAGCCACTGCTGATGACCAACCTGCACGAGAACAATGAAGCCCGTCTGTGGGAGTTCTTTGGTCCGGTCACGCAGCTCTATCGCGCCAAGGATGATGCAGATGCCATCCGTATCGCCAATGACTCGCCGTTCGGTCTGGGTGGTTCAGTCTTCACGAAGGATACCAAGCGCGGCGTAAAGGTTGCCGAGCAGATCTATACAGGTATGGTCTATATCAACCATCCGACGATGGTGAAGGCCGATCTGCCGTTCGGTGGCGTGGCCCGTTCGGGCTATGGCCGCGAGCTGATCGGTCTGGGCATCAAGGAATTCGTCAACCATAAGCTGATCGACGTTGTTGATATCGACGCACCGTTCTGAGTGAGGCGTATCGGGCTTCCTCGTGAAGCTCGGTTCGATCTTTCAGGTCATGAAAAACCCGCTTCCGGAGCTGTCCGGGAGCGGTTTTTTTTATGGCTGGTCTGGAAGAAGCTCAGTTTTTCCGGGGCCTGGCCTGTTCGGCGCTGAGGCGGATCCAGGGATGTCTGGCCTGAACAAAGGCCACGACGCGGGCCTTGTGTGCGTCTTTTTCGGTGGAGGCGTTCGTCATGGATGTCTCGTGCTGGCGGTAATCGGCAAGGACCTGCGGGACGTGGTGGCCGGGAAGGCCGCGCTCCGCCAGCGAGCACCACAGGTCGAAGTCCTCCCAGCCCATTGCTTCACGTGAAACATAATAGCCCCCAACTGCCGCCCAGGCCCATTTGGTGACCATGGCCATGGCGTCGATCCTGTTCCCGGAGACGAGAGAGAGCGGATTGAAAGGCAGGTCTCCCAGAAGCTCTGGTGTGCCTGGTTGGTGATGGGTGTCTGCCCTCATATCCATCAGCACGGGGCCGTGCTCGTTGAAGCAGGCAATGAGCGGATAGGCGTAGGCTGTGCCGTCATTCATGGAGCCCAGAAGCGTTTCGCAGGCTTCAGGGCGCAGGATGTTGTCGGCATCCAATTGCATGACATGGACGGTCTCGGCCGCGTCCATTCCGATATTGCGCGTGCCTCCCAGACCCGCATTTGCAATGGACTGGCGCAGAATCAGGCGGTTGAAGCGGTCGCAGTGCCGCTCCATCCAGGTACGGGCTAGAGCGACCGAGCCATCCGATGACCCGTCATCCACGACGATCAGATCAAGGACGGGAAGGGTTTGCGCCGCCACGGATTCCAGTGCGTCCAGAAGATGTGTTGCGTAATTATAGGACGTGATGACGACAGTGACGGGAGCTTCTCCCAGTGCGTCGTGATGAAAAAGGGTGCGGTTGGGGGGGATGACGGGCACGGGCGACGGAGCGAGACGGTCTCTGGCAAGACGCATTTCTCCGGCAAGGGCCGCAGCTTCGTCTCCGCACATGGACGTCAGGACGAGCTTCATGCGCCGGGCTTGCGCCTGCGGGCCGAAGGGCCACAACACGGAATGATAGGCGTCCCGTGCCATGCGAACGCGGCGCTCCGGGTTGTCGATCAGTTCGATCAGGGCGTCGTACCAGTCTGTCGGGCTGTCAGCCAGAAAGCCGGTTTCGCCATGGCGGATAACGCGCTGGAACGGTCCGGTGGGGGAAGCGATCGTTGCCACGCCCGACAATGCAGCTTCGAAGAATTTGATCTCGCTTTTGGCTTCACAGAAGATGTTTCCCGTCTCCAGAGGCGCGATGGAGATGTCGAACCGTGCGAATTCGTCCTGCAGTTCTTCGAGAGGGACCATGTCGCGCCACTCGATCTGGTCCTGCACGGCGATCAGGCTGGGAAATTCTTCCATCAGTAGGACCGGGCGATGCGTGACGGGTTCGCGGAACAGGACGAGGCGCGCTTCAGGACGCTGGCGCAGGACTTCCGCGATGGTGGGGCAGACGGGTGCGAAGTCCCGTTGATGGGTTCTGGAACCTGTGGCGTAACCGATGCGGATCAGACCGTTGCCGGAGTTGACACGGCCTGGCTCTCCACGCATGCGCAGCGCCAGGCGTGCCCGTTTCAGGGT
The DNA here is from genome assembly GCF_016757795.1 of Gluconobacter sphaericus. Classification (GTDB taxonomy): domain Bacteria; phylum Pseudomonadota; class Alphaproteobacteria; order Acetobacterales; family Acetobacteraceae; genus Gluconobacter; species Gluconobacter sphaericus. The sequence continues at coordinate 1,323,777 of NZ_CP068419.1, forward strand.
GAACAGGTCATAGATGTTCGGAAGCAGGTGAACGACGGGGCGCAGACTGTGCATGGCAAAGACCAGCTCGGCCGTGGTCGTCGATCCCTGATCGCAGCGCAGGAAGGTGCGGCGCATTTCCGAGAAGCAGCGCTCGATCCGCTCTTCCGTGGCGCCAATCGAACGGATGCCGTCGATCATGTCCACGCGGGCATAATGGGGAACGAAGACAATATCGTCCGCATCGAAGACGGTAATGACGTTTTCTGCTTCGGCCAGATCGAAGATTGTACTGACATGGCCACTGTATTCGACCCGCCAGAACACCATGACATCCGCCCAGTGAATATCGTCATACCCGACCGCAGCGCAGGGCTGGACCCTGGCCTCAAAGCCAGCTTCCCGGGCAGCGTCGGCATTGCGGTAGCAGCGGTACAGAACGCCAGGTGTGTCGGGTTCTCCTGCAACGAATAGTACGCGGTTTACGGAGAAAGGCGCGGGATTTGACGCTGATTCTGGCTTCGGCTCGGAAGTCGGGACCGGAACGGCCTCGGGGCTGCTCTCATTCAGGTCGGGTTCTTCCTGAACTGGAAGGGTAGGGTGTGAAGGACGGGGGTGGAGAATGCGTTTGAGGCGTCGGGCCGCCCGGAGCCAGAGCGGAGGTATCGGAAGTGAGTTAGGAACCGGATCTTCAGGGGGGAGAGACACGACCGCTGGCGGAGCGGGTGGCTCTGTCTGTTCGGGTAGTGGGGGTTCGGGGGGTAATGACGCGTTTTTGGCGGAAAGCATCCGAAGAGAGACCCGGAGTTCCTGGATGGTCTGCGTTTTTTCAAGAGATGCCTGCTGTATCGCCTGCGCCTGGGACATCAAAAGGCGAATTTTCCGACTGTTATTGAGAAGCAGTCGGATGTTGCGTCGGAGGCCGAGAGATTCCGCATTTTCTGACATCAGGGTACGCAGAAAGGGTGAATTGCCTGCATTTGTCAGGGCGTTTTCCGGGGCCAGGGTAACGGAGCCTGCGGGGTGATTCGGCCCGAACTGGAGAACAGGAAATGAAGAAGGGCTCTGGAGAGCGTCTTCTGTAATCTGGCACAGTAGGGGAAGAGCGGTCTTGTCGTTCTGGGACGTCTGGGAGACAATCCGGATGTCCTTGTCTGGAAGATGTGCTTCCAGCATTGCACGGAGAGCGTGGTGAATCTGGGCATGGACGCGGGGTGAACATTCGATCCGGGCAGCGGAAAGATCTTGTTCTTCGGTCAGGATCATTGCCAGCCAGACAATCAAGAAAACGTGATCCTGAAGATCGGGACGGGTATCTGCATCTGACCTTTCTGATGCCAGCAGAAGTGCCAGACATGCCAGGTGATGGTCAGCTCCCGGAAGGGGCGGTAAGGGGGGGGGGGGGGAATTCACGAATGGGCCTGTCAGGATCTAAGTGTCTGTGAAGGATAGATTGTTTCAGGGAAGGCACAGCTCGGTCAGGTTCGGCGTGACGCAGTAGTGATAATATTTATTTCTGGAAGAATTAGCATTAACGGAACTTTTCTGATATAAAAGGATTTAACTTAAGAGTTGGATCACCCGCTCTTTTCCGTTTTCACATAATGAAAATGGAAAATTCTTTTTCGGTGTGGCTGTCCGAATCCCTAAATGATAGATCTTGATTCCTTGTGTCGTGCCTGAAGTGGATTGCGTTTGATAATCTGGCTCTGATATATGCAAGAATCGTCGCTCGATCATTTGGGTGGTCCGAGGGCCGCCGGTGCGAGGCAACCTTTTTTAGGAGTGCATGGTAATGGCTAACATTACTACAGTAGTTGGTGCCTCCGGCCAGACCTTTGTGGTCACGGTCAGTGGTGGGCAGACCCAGCTGTTGGCGCAGCAGTATCAGACTGCTGTTTCCACCCTCCACTCGAGTGGAGGGCTTGATTCTTACGATCTGGTTCCGGGCAGTAATGGCGCTACGGGTACTACGACGGGTCAGGGCCTGATCAGCCAGGGTGGTGATTACACCGTTTCCGGCGGTACCACGCAATATATAGCTGTTGGTAGCTACTCCACGGTTGGCGAAGACACTCTGAACTCGGCTGTCAGCCTGGATCTCTCCAGCAGCACTGCCAAGAGCATCAGCGTTCTTACCGGTGACTTAGCCGGGGTATCCGTGACGGTCGGTAACCAGGACGGCACGTTCACTGGCGGACTTGGCAACAATACGTTCAATGGCGCCAATTCCACCGGGAACTGGACCATCGCCATGGGTGATGGCAACAATACCGTGACGGGCACCAATGGTGACGACACCATCAGCGCTGGTGATGGCAACAATCTCATCAAGCTGGGAACTGGCACGAACGTTGTCAGTTCTGAAGGTCAGGACACTATTGACGGTACGACTGGTACCGATACGGTCACGCTGCTCGGCGGAAGCTCCGTGGTCACGCTTGGCGCCAACGCAACGGTTTACGACACGACGTCGCACAACACCGTTTCCGCTGGCAACAACAGCTCCATCACGGGCGGTAGCTCCAGCACCTACTACTCGACCGGCAACCTCAGCACGGTCTCGGGTGGTTTGAACGATACCATTTCGGCTTCCGCTGATATCTGGCAGATTCGTGGTACCGCCAACTCGATCACTGCTTCGGGAGCCCTGACGTTCCTGAACGGTACGGGTGCAACGACCGTTTCCGCTGGAACGTCAACACTGTTCGGTGCCTCGGGTCTTGATCTGATGTTGGTAGGTGGCTCCGCAAGCTCCACCAACCTGTTCGTCGGTGGCGATGGCAGTGAAACCGTTACGGCTGCATCTTCCAACGGTACGCTGCATGCTTTTGCAGGCACGGGTGACGAGACCATCATCGGTGGTTCTGCTGCTGATACGCTGGTTGGCGGTTCGGGTGCTGCTACTCTTACGGGTGGTTCGGGCGCGGCCAATCTGTTCGCTCTGACCAAGGGCTCTGCTGGCGGTGACTACACGATCACCGATTTCGGCAGCGCAGCCGGTAATCTGATGGCTCTGTACCAGTATGGCCTTCAGAACAACGACGGTCTGGCAAATGTTCTGTCGAACGCTACGGTTGCTGGTGGTAACACCACGATCGAACTGTCCGATAACTCCAAGATCACGTTCGTTGGTATCACCGACCTGAACGCTTCTGACTTCACTCTGAGCTAATGATGGCATCTGTCTTCTGACAGATTGGTATTGTTCAGGAAGGCCGGATCCGAAAGGGTCCGGCTTTTCGTGTTTCTGAAGTCTTTTTGTCTCCTTTTGTGAAAGCCTGACAGAATGCGGGACGACCCGCGCGAAACCTTGACTGAAAGCTACCGCAGTGTGGCTCGCCTTAATGGCTTGAGAGCCGAACAGCTGCAGAAGGAAAACCAGAAGCTTCGGCGGCAATTGTTCCTGATTCAGACTTCTTTGTCCTGGCGTGTGACGCTTCCCCTGCGGGCCGTGCGCGCTTTGACGTTTGGTAAGCTGCTGTCCGGCCGCCCTGTGAGAGAACTTCCGGAAAGGTTTCTGCGTCTCTTGGGACGGGAAGGGCTGTCAGGGATCAGGAAAACAGTTATCCACCGTGCTCGTCGCCTGAAGCGGATTCAGGGTGATCGGCGGAAGATTTCGACAGCATCCACTGCTGAGACAGGTGGCCTTCATCCTTACCGAGTTACGCCCGAGGGTGGAACCGCGAGACTGAAACCTCAGGTTCTCATCATTGCGGAACTCAGCCTTAGGCAGTGTGCCAAGTATCGTGTCTGGCAGAAGCGGGATTTCCTGAAAACGCTGGGTTGGTCAGTTCAGGTTGTGGATTGGCGCAATATGGTCCAAGCCCACTCCGCCCTTCAGCTTTGCACGCATGTCATTTTTTATCGGGTTCCGGGCTTCGATGACGTCATGAAGCTGGTGCAGGAAGCGCATCGGCTGGGGCTGGCTCCGCGCTGGGAGGTGGATGATCTCATCTTCGATGAACGGGAGTATCGGCAGAATGGGAATATCGATACGCTTCCTGCGGCTGAACGTGATCTTCTGCTCTCAGGGGTTGCGTTGTTCCGTCGGTGTATGCTGGCCTGTGGTCGAGGTATTGCCTCGACGGCGGCTCTTGCTGGTGCCATGCGAGAGGCAGGGCTGACGGATGTCGCTGTCCTAGAAAACGCCCTGGACGTACAGACGCTTGGAATTGCAGAAGCTCTTCCTGTTTCTGCGGAATCAGACCGGATATGGGTGTCGTATGGGTCCGGCACTAATACTCATGATGCCGATTTCAGGCAGGCCGAGGCGGGGCTTCTGGCAGCGATGGATGAGGAGCCGCGGCTTTGCCTCAGGGTTATTGGTCAGTTGCAGTTGTCTTCGGCATTTAGCCGGTTCGGGGATCGGGTCGAGCGTCTTATGGAGCTGACCTATCCGGAATATTTGAAGGCCCTGTCCCAGACGGATATTGCGATCGCTCCGCTGGAAAAAACGCTGTTCAACGACTGTAAAAGCAACATCAAGTTTCTTGAGGCGGCCATTGTCCGGGTTGCGGCCCTCTGTTCTCCCTGTGCAGCATTTCTGACAGTTCTGCGAGATGGGGAAAACGGCCTTCTTGCCGCAGATACCGCAGCATGGCGAAGTGGCTTTCTGACCTTGGCGCGGGATAGGGATTACCGGAAACGTCTGGCGGAAGTGGCTTATGAGGACGTGATGGCGCGGTATGCCCCTGAGGCGATGGCGCAGACCCAGGTCCGGGCATTGTTTGGCCTTCCGCCCCGTCGGGACGCAGAAGGCCTTAGGGTCCTGATGGCGAATGTCTATTTCGTGCCACGCTCTTTTGGCGGTGCCACGATTGTGGCCGAAGAGATGGGGCGTCGCTTGGTCCAGAAAGGGGCTGAGGTCAGCGTCATGACCTCCAGACCGCCTGCAGTGGATATTCCTGATGGGGACATTCGTTATGACGTGGACGGCATGATGGTTTTTGCTTCCGTGTTGCCTGACGGTCTGGACGGGGTGGGGCATCTGGATAATCCGGCAATGGCTTCCCGGTTTGAGGAGGTGCTTGAAGCCTGTCAGCCGGATGTCGTGCATGTTCATGCTGCGCAGGGGCTGGGAACGGGGCTCCTGCGGATCTGTCAGGAAAGAGGAATTCCTTACGTTCTAACGCTGCACGATGCCTGGTGGCTTTGCGAGCGGCAGTTCATGGTTAGGGGGGACGGACAATACTGTTTCCAGACGACCATTGATTCTGCGGTTTGTCAGGTTTGTGTGCCGGGTGTGCGGCATCTTGCGGATCGGACTGTCGTGATGCGGCAGGCCCTGGCGGGAGCGGCCTTTCTGATCAGTCCGTCGCAGGCGCACCGCGAACTCTATCTTGCGAACGGGATTGCGCCTGAACGGATCGTGGTCAATCGCAACGGTTTTTGCTGGCCCAAGCGTGCGCGCCAGCCGCGGCCCCCCGGGGCACCACTGCGGTTCGGATTTGTTGGTGGTACGGAAGCAGTCAAGGGATATGGCCTACTGAAAGAGGCCATGCAGTCTCTGTCGCGGAGTGATTGGGAGCTTGTCATTGTCGATAACAAGCTCAATCTCGGGTTTCAGTCGATCTTTCCGGAAGACTGGACAGTTCGTGGGCAGCTCCGGGTTGTGCCCGCCTATACACAGGCCGGGCTCGATGATTTTTATGATCAGATCGACGTCCTGCTGTTTCCGTCGCAGTGGAAGGAAAGCTACGGCCTGACGGTGCGGGAAGCACTGGCACGGGATGTCTGGGTCGTCACGACGTCTCCTGGAGGGCAATCAGAAGACGTTGTGGACGGGGTAAACGGGACGTGGTTGCCGCTGGACGGTAAATCACAGACGCTTGTCCAGGCTGTCTCTGTACTTCTGGATGCACCGGAACGCTTCGAGGGGTACGTCAATCCGTGCAAGGAACAGCTTGCGACATACGACATGCAGGTGGAAGAACTTTACGGCTTTCTGAAGCAGGCCGCAGGGCAGTTTAGCGGCCGAGGAGCAGGGCTGTAAGGGCATGGCGCCGGTCTTCGCTGGCCAGGGCCTGGATCAGCCTGGCCCGGAAGCCTGCGCGTTTGGAGCGGTTGCGGGGTGGTGTGGCGGCAAGATAACGGGCGATCCAGTCGGGGCTGAAGAAGGCGGGATCGGGAATTTCCTGCCGCCACAGATGGGTGGACGCGATTCCGCTCGGGTTGTCGCGCAGGAGTTCGGTCTTGATGAAGGGGGCGTGGCCCGATCGCAGGACGGCACGCCAGTCCGTGTGCATGGGGTTGAGTGCCAGAAGACGGGCGAGGCCTCGGGGGTTGCTCCAGGCGGCTCCGCAAGACAGTCCGGCCGTCTTGAGGGCCAGGCCGAGGCCAAGCTCTCCGTGCAGGATGATCTCGTCCTTGCTCATGTCGCTGAAGGGCTGGTTGAAAATCCGCTGGATTGCGGGATGATCCAGGGCCTCGCGAGTCATGCACAGGAACCAGGATTGCAGATGGGTTACTATGGCTTCCGAGCGGACCATGCCCCAGATCTGAAAGTTTTGTGCCCGCATGCGCTCTACGATGGGATTGAGCGGGAGGAGTGGGCCGAAGACGCTGTCATTGGCGAACAGGATTTCGTCTGCGTCCCTGTCGCAGCCACGGGAGAGCAGGAATTGCCAGGCTCCGAAGTCCAGTCCGGTATTGGAGCGGGCATGGACGGTTGCTGGGACCGGAGGTGTGCCGCTTGCGAGGTCATTGTGCAGTGATTGGGCTTCTGTTTCCGACAGGCCGGAGGCGGCGATATGGATCGTGAAGCCACATGACGAGATCTGGCTGAGTAGATGGCGTGTGTGAGGGGGAAGCCCCGCTTCTGTACTGTAATATGCGAACAGGCAGACAGAGGCTGACACGGACCGTCCTGTTGAAGAAGGAAACGTTAAATTCATAATATATGGTTGTTTCTAGGGCGGTTCTATAGGAAATACTATGACATTCTGAGGCGATAGATAATTCGCCCTTCAGTTCGCATTAGCGGCATTTCTGTACCGGCAAGATGCGATCTGCACTGAGTAAATCCGGAGTTTTATTCATGAGCAAAGCTTTTCTTGCCGCAGTTCTGCAGGATTCCATGAATTGTACTGGAGTTGTTGCCCAGCGGGCGGTCAATGACATGATTGACGCCATTATTGAGGAACTGCGCGAAGAAGGCGGTTTTACACTGCCGTCTTTTGGGACGTTCACGGTTTGTGAAACCAAGGCCAGGCAGGCCGTCAATCCGCGGACCGGAGAGCCTGTCGAGGTTTCAGCGGGGCGGACCGTCAGGTTCAAGGCCAGTCCGGGACTGAAACAGCTTGTTTGAAGGGGCGTGAGCGCTCTGACAGGGTAAGAACTGTCGGAGCGCCCGGTGCAACGTGCTTGTGACCGTGCCAAAAGGGGCGGTCAGATAATGGACATGATTTGGGGTCCGAGAAGCGACGTCAGATTCATTCTGTCGTTACTGTCGAGTGCGGATGATTTCAGTAAGAATTCTTCATACGGAAAAGATCCTGCAGAATTGAGCATGTAATATATCAGGTCCGAGGCTGGCCCTTCTTTGTCTCCAACGAAGTTCAGCTCAGACACCTTTTCTCCGAAGTAAAATTTCTCCCAGTCTGAGGCTTCATCCCGTGAAAATTCCACGCCTCCGCCATGGCTTTCGGGAATACAGGTCAGGTATTTTTGGGTTTTCGGAGATTTTATGAAAACCGAACCATCTGATTCGTTGGAATGAAATTCAAATTCATAGCAGTAATTGCTCTGGGCTGAGTGGCTGATATGGAATCGAACATTTGATGAATACACAAAAGGATTCCGAAAAATCCAGATTTTATTGCTATCGTAGGGGATTGCGGCCAGAATTCTCTCAAATCCCTGTCCCTGAAAGAGATGCCCATCAATGTTGTTCAGGGAAAGGTGTTCGCCATGAAGGCTCTTGAGATAGAATAGATCCACTTTTCTGTGAGGATTCAGGCTGTTTGCCGTTTTTTCCAGAGCGTTTCCTTTCTCCAGGAAATTCTTCATCGAATACTGGAAAACTGATTTCTTAATATTGCTGTAGACAGCATTTGCCGCATTGATGCGTGCTTGATCCTGGGGATCATAGACATCATTACGATCAAAATGAGACCAGTAGACCGTACTGTTCGACAGATCGGATCCCAGGCGTCTTTTGATGCGGTCGATGAAGTGCTCCATGGAGCGGCAGATATAATGATTGATTCTGGCGCCTTCCCACAGGATGTTTTTCGTGGCTCCAGGGCGCCATTCTACGGGCTGGCCGGCAGCGTCCGCGTAATTTCCGTAGGACAGGTTGAACTTGTGGGGATTTTCATACACGAAGTTGACAGCTTCTGGCCTTACGAAGCTTTTTACGAGCGTATTGTCATTAAGTTCGGGCGTCGATCTGTGGTTGAAGACCTGATAGGTCGGGACCTTGTCTTTCAGGACCCTGGCGGAACTTCCGTATATGCACCAGCTTAGGGCAATTCCCGTATCGTCTTTACTGAATTTGTCCAGAAATCCGTTTATGTCCTGGGCACCATTGATGCTGACATATTCGTCACCATCCAGCATGGCGATCCACTCATAGTGATCGATGGACTTCTTGATGGCATCAAAATAGCTGTCGCGTTGTCTGTAGTAAAAATTGCCTTCAAGCATGGAAGTCCTGCAAACTTCCACGTTGTAAATTCCTTCGCAGGATTTGGCTATTTCATAGGTCCCGTCGGTCGAGTGGTCGTCATATACAAATATTTTATCGAACCCGAGGGAAATATGCCATGATAGCCATGCCATGATGTCATGGGCTTCGTCTTTAACGAAAAGTACTACTGCAGATTTTTCTTTTTTCACGACGAAGACCCTGATTGATGTCTGAAGTATGCCCCTTCAGATTACATCCTTGATTGAGATTAGCCAAATCAGTTGACGGGCATTGTCCTGAAATGCGCTGTACTCGTTGCGGGAAGCATTTTCCGGTTTTTGGAGGCTGGCTGGGGTGGGAGGATTCGAACCTCCGCATGGCGGAATCAAAATCCGCTGCCTTACCGCTTGGCTACACCCCAAATGATGCGCTCTTGGGAGCGCATGCTTTTGGCCTTCTAGTCCGAACCGGCTGCCTTCGTAAAGTGCGAAGTCAGGATTCTAGTTCAAGATCGTGGTCAGGCAGGCCGGTATTGTTCAGAGCCTCGTCCATTTTGCGTCGTGCTGAGGGTTTGAGAATGCCGTAACGCTCTGCACGATCCAGCGCGCTATCGAGGGCGGCCATGGTGGAGGCCAGATCCGGGCTCTCGTCTTTTTCCCAGGTCCGCATGGCGTGGGCCCAGACTCCGGACAGGGCATTGATGCGTATCACGCCGCCGAAACCTGTGCAGTCGATCCCTGCGGCTTCTGCGAGCCATTTCATGGAATCAAGGGTGGTGCCGGCCAGAAAAGCCGCCAGAGCCGGGTCGTAGGGCACGGCCTGGAGGACTGCGCGTACGCCTTCACGATATTCCTGGAAGATATCGAAGCGGCGCATGATCAGATCGAAAAGATATTCGCGCAGCGTTCCGCCGTCACCGTCGTCACGCAGGGCGCTGGCATCGGCAAGGCGCCCGAGCTGGAGCAGCAGAAGGGCCTTGAGCGGATAGCGCCTGCGAACGGTTTCGATGGGAAGACCGGCTTCGCGGGCCGCGTCTACGAGGGAAAAACGGTGCCATCCCTCGTTTCCGGCGAGCGACAGGGCGGACTGGAGAAGGGCGGCGTCGAAAGCTTCCTGCGCCATGTCCGACGAACCACTCAGTGCCATGTCGTCGGATTCAAAGGGGTCCTGCCGTCCGTCCATACGGGTCTCCTGTCGAAAGCTTCTGGTTTTATGGTGGGAGCATTGCGGTCTGCCGACAAGCTCTCTCCCATAAAGAAACTGTCAGCCAGCGAGTTCGTCGGCCCGTTTTGTAGCAGCGTCAATAGCTTTTGGAACCGTCTGGGGCCAGGCATCGGGTTTCATGAGTACGGCCAACGCTGCGGCGGTGGTGCCGTTGGGGCTGGTGACGGCCTTGCGGAGGTCTTCGGCGCTTTCGGGTAGATCGTCGAGCATGCGTCCCGCACCATAGATTGTTCCACGGGCTAGACGACGGGCGACATTTGGTGCCAGACCATGCTGCTGTCCCGCTTGTTCCAGTAGTTCGGTCAGAAGGAACACATAGGCAGGGCCGGAGCCGGAAATGGCTGTGACGACCGACAGATCGTCTTCGTTCTCGACAGGTACGACGTCCCCGACCGCAAAAAGCAGATCGTGACAGGTGGATTTCTGCTCGTGGCTCGCGGCGGTTGAGGCGTAGAGACCGCTGATTCCCGCACCGACTGAGGAGGGTGTATTGGGCATGGCGCGCAGAACCGGAATGTCGGCTCCAGCACGTCGGACAGAGTCCGAAAGTGTTTTGCAGGTGCGTCCGGCCATGACGGAGAGAATGGCGGCACCGTTCAGGCGAGGGCCCAGAGCCTTGCCAAGCGCATCGATCACGATTTCGGCAACGCTGGGTTTAACGGCGAGGACGATGATGTCGGGTTGAAAATTGGCAGGGATTTCGGCGGCTGTCCGGACGATGGTGACCGTATCGTCCGAGCGGCTTCGGTGTCGGTCGAGGACGACGAGGTGTGGCGGTGTGGGGGAGGCGAGCCACCCGTCGAGTAGCGCGCCTCCCATCTTGCCGCACCCTGCAAGAAGGATTGAAGGGACGGAGGATGGCACGGTCAGGCGTCTCCCACACAGTCAAGCATGGCGGCGTCTATGGCCTCTTGCGGTGATTTTCCGCCCCAGAGCGCAAACTGAAAGGCGGGATAAAAGCGTTCGCATTCGGACATCGCGATCTCCACAAGGTCTTCCATGCTTTCGCCGGGCAGTGTCTGCACGCCGCGCAGCAGCAGCGTATGTCGGTAGGACGGGGTGCCTGTGTCGGGATCGACGGCGAAATGGCCGATCCAGAGGCGGTTATTGGCAAGGGAAACGAGTTCGTGGACGGCCGGACGGCTCTTTGCGGGGGAGCGCAGATCCATGATGCAGTTCAGGTGCAGGGCCGAGAGTTCATCGGACCACGTGAAATACAAGGAATAGTCGCACCATTGTCCGGGGGCCTGGGCGGCCATTTCGGAGGGGCCGAGGCGTTCGAACTCCCATTCATAAAGGCCCATGACCTGTTCCATCAGGTCGAGCGGATGGGATTCTGTTTCATTGGTGAGTGAGGTGCTCAGGGCAGGCATGGCGGGTCTCCCAAGGCCGTGGAGCCTGGCACCGGCCTGGCGCCGGTGCGGCGCTCCAGATGTCTGCGGCCGGAAGCGGAAAATCTGCTCCCGACATCAGTTACGTTATGGAGCCTTGGCCTCGGGTGCAAGCATTACGCGTTGTAAAAGTCACACTGGTTTCAGGGAGTGTTGCAGATCAGCCCTGTGGGCCGCCTTTTTCTTCGGTTGCAAGCTCCTCGACAGCAGCCAGGCGCGATTCGATTTCGGCCAGACGCTGTTCTGTTGCGTCCTGTGCCATTCGCGCACGGGTTGCCATTTCCTGTACCGCGTCGAATTCGTCACGGCGCACGAGGTCGAGGCTGTTGAGGATTTCGTCCACGCGGGTGCGGACGATGGCGTGAAGTTCCTCGCGGGCGCCGGTCACGGCGGAAAATGCGTTACCGGCAAGGCCAGCGAGGTCGTCGAAAAAGCGGGGTCTGTCAGCCATGATGAAGTTCCTGCTGTTCTGCGGCGTGTCGTGTCGGGCGCGTCGCTTGGATCGTTATCGGGGGCAGACTATACAGGAAGGATGATTATCGTCACCGGCGGGGCCGGATTCATTGGTTCGTGTCTTCATGCCGCCTTGCGTCGCCGGGGCTTGAGGACGGTTGTGGTTGATCGGCTCAGGGACGGGGTGAAGTGGCGCAATCTGGCGTCCCATGCGCCGGATCGCATCATCACGCCTGATGAGCTGGAAGGTTTCCTTGCGTCTGAACCGGATGTCGAAGCCGTGTTCCATATGGGGGCGATCAGCGCCACAACGGCGCGGGACGGAGATCTTGTCTGGTCGAGCAATGTGGATCTGTCGCAGACCTTGTGGCGCTGGTGTGCGGCGCGGGGCGTGCGGATGATCTATGCGTCTTCTGCTGCGACCTACGGGGCGGCGGATCAGCCGAAGATGTTCCGTGACGGGCTGGAGGGCATTGATGGTCTGAGGCCGCTGAATCTGTATGGCTGGTCCAAGCAGGCGTTCGATCTGTGGGTGAAGCGGGAAATTGGAGCCGGGGCGCCTGTGCCGCCGCAATGGGCCGGGCTCAAGTTCTTTAATGTCTACGGGCCGAACGAATACCATAAGGGATCGATGATCTCTGTCGTGAAGGTCAAATACGACGAGGTGGTGCAGGATCGTGCGGCGAAGCTGTTCCGCTCGGATGTACCGGGACTGGCCGACGGGCAGCAGCAGCGGGACTTCATCTGGGTCGGGGACGTTGTGAACATCATGCTGTGGCTGTTTGATCATCCGGACGTCAGCGGGTTGTTCAATTGTGGGACCGGTGTGGCGCGGAGCTATCTCGATCTGGCGCATGCGGTCTGTGACGCGGCCAAGCGGGCGAGGGATGTTGAGTTCGTGGACATGCCCGAGAAGCTGCGCGGACAGTACCAGTCCTTTACCTGTGCGGATATGAGCCGCCTTCGCGCTGCGGGCTATGATGCGCCGTTTACGTCTCTTGAAGATGGAATCGGACAGTATGTGCGCGACTATCTTTCCCGTCCCTCCCAAAATCTCTGAGAGCCGAGTCCGTGAGCCATCCCCTGATCTTTCCTGATTTTGATCCGGTTGCCTTTCATGTCGGACCTCTTGCGGTGCGCTGGTATGCGCTCGCTTATATGGTGTCGTTCATCATTGCGCTGCCGATTGCGAAGCGGCTGAACCGTCTGGCGCCGGAAGTAGCGACGAAAGAGCAGGTTGATGACTTCCTGTTTTACGCGATTCTCGGGGTGCTGATTGGGGGACGGCTGGGTTACGTTCTGTTTTACCGGCCGCTGGACTATTTTTCGCATCCGCTGGAGATCTTCAAGACATGGGACGGCGGGATGTCGTTTCATGGCGGGGCGTTGGGCGTCATTCTGGCGCTGGCGTATTTCAGCTGGAAGAACCGTCTGAGCTTTCTGGCTTTTGCGGACCGGATCGTGCCGGTCGTGCCGATCGGACTTGGGCTTGGGCGCTGTGCGAATTTCGTGAACGGGGAATTGTGGGGGCGTCCGGCGTCTCCGGATCTGCCTTGGGCGATGATCTTCCCGACGGGCGGTCCGATTCCGCGGCATCCGTCCGAGCTTTACGAAGCCCTGACCGAGGGTGTCCTGCTGCTGTGCGTGATGCTGTTTGCGGCCAGCCGTCCGCAGGTTCGCGAGCGGTTCGGATTCCTGTCGGGGCTGTTCCTGTTCGGCTATGCCTGTGCCCGGAGTTTCTGCGAGTTTTTCCGGCAGCCTGATGCGAATATCGGGTTTTTGTCGGGCGGGACGACGATGGGGCAGTTGCTGTGTATTCCGATGGCGCTCGTGGGGATGGGGCTGATGGTATATGCGATGCGGCGCCCGGCTCAGGTGTCGGCGCATGTCTGAGGCTGTGTTGACGGGCTCGGTTCTCAAGGTTCCGCACGGGTTCTTCACGCGGCTTGGGGGCGTTTCGCCGGCACCGTATGACAGTCTGAACTGTTCGCTATCCTCGCAGGATGATCCGGCGAATGTGGCGGAGAACAGAGCTCGGGTGGCACGGGCGATCGGGGTGGAAGCGGATTGTCTGCTGGGTCTGAAGCAGACGCATAGTGACATCACCGTGCCTGTGACGGCCGAAACGTCGCTCTGGGTGGCAGGGAGCGGGCAGGCAGGCGATGCGCTGGTGACGGACCGTCCGGAGATCGGCGTGGGGGTGATTACGGCGGATTGTGGCCCTGTTCTGCTGTCTTCTGATGACGGGCGGATTGTTGGGGCGGCTCATGCGGGCTGGCGCGGAGCTGTGGGTGGGATTCTGGAGTCTGTGGTCGCGCAGATGGTGGCGCTGGGTGCCACAGGGATCAGCGCCGTTGTCGGGCCGTGCATTTCGCCGGAGAGCTATGAAGTCGGTCCGGACATGCGCGATGCGGTTCTTGCCAAAGGCGTAGCGGGAGAGAGTTTCTTCCAGCCAGCGCTGCGCGAGGGGCATTTCCTGTTTGATCTGCCGGGCTATTGTGGTTTTCGTCTGGAGCAGGCCGGCGTCCGGACTGTGCAGATCCTTGGTGTGGATACGCTGACGGATCCGCGGTTTTTCAGCCATCGGCGGCGGACGCTCGCGGGTGGTGGGCATATCGGGCATCAGATCTCGGCGATCCGTCCTGTTGGCTGAGGGTGGCGAAGGCCGGATTTTTCGAGCAGCCAGCGATCGGCGGGGCGTGAGAGAAAGCGGTCCACGAGGGCGCCAAGACAGAGGGACAGGCCGAGGGTTGGGATGAACCAGACCCAGCCGAACGTCCAGTTTTCTCCGGTGGCTCTGAACAGATGGATCATCGGCATGACGACGAACATGTGGCTGAGATAGATTTCATAACTCAGCCTGCCCCATTGGCGGGGCATGTCAGAAACCGGCTTCCGGTCGTCTTGCCCCATCCGTTGTAGAAAGCGAGAAGCAGGGCGGCGCATGAGGCTGTGAAAAATAGCGGTGTGGCGTAGCCGAGGGTCAGCCATACGACATGGCCGTCGATCAGATAGAGACCGACGCCGAGACTTCCGCTCCAGCCGAGCCAGGGTGTGAGTTTTGCAAAGAGGAACGGGGCCATCCGGTGCGCCAGAAGGGCTGCGCAGACGCCCATGGCGATTGCGGAAATGCCTGGTCCGTAGGCTTCATCCTGCCAGATGTCCGATGCGTTGCGGATCTGCCATTCCGCGAAAGGGCTGGACAGGGCGAGGAGCGCAAAAATGAGGCCAAGCAGTTTGGGGATGCGTCCGCCCAGCAGGCAGAGGATGGGGAAGGCTACATAGAACAGTTCCTCGACCGAGAGGGACCACAGCACATCCCAGTTGGGGGGAAGATAGTTCGTTCGGGCTTCGTAGAGGTTCAGATGCATGAACAGCGCTGCGAAGATGGCGCCGGGCAGGGTCTGGCTGTCGTGATGGAAAAGGAAGTCGGGAACGCCTGCGAGGTTGAGAGCCGCGAGAATCCCGAGCAGGACCAGCAGGCATGGCAGGATGCGGCAGGCCCGGCGCATTGAGAAGGCGATGGCGTTGATGCCACCTAGGCTGCCCCATCGGCGCAGTGTGTGATCGGTGATCAGGAAGCCTGAAATGACGAAGAAAATCTTTACGCCCTTGCCGCCATTCCAGTTCAGGGCTTTCAGCAGCATGGTGGGCAAAACGGTGGAGAGGCCGGTCTGCATCAGGGGGATGCGCAGGGCGAGGTGATGGATGACGACGAGGATAATGGATAATCCTCTGAGCAGGTCGATCCCCGGATTGCGCTGTGCGCCTGTCGTTGTCTGCACCCTGAAATCCCATCCTGCAAAAGCGGAACGCTTCTGTAATGGAAGTCAGGCATGATTCCGTTCGGAATGTGGCGTGGGGAGGGACAGGTATAAAAAAGGGCCGGAGAGTGTCTCCGGCCCCTGTTCTGCCTCAGACAGCGTGTGTTCTGGCTTCCCGGTCCCAGAAGCGCAGTTTGCGGCACAGGGTGAGGAAGGTCTTGAAGTCGCTGGGGGCCTCAAGCGGGACGATGCCATCATCCATGTCTTCGGGCGTGATGCCGCCTTTGGCGAGAAGCAGTTTGGCGTCCGGGCCGTAACCGATGAACTTCGCATGGGCGAAGGCGTCGGCCACGAAGTCCCGTGCGGTAGCTTCGCCGGTCAGGAGTTTTGCTCCTGCTGTGGACGGAAGCAGGACGACCGCATCATACAGGACCGAAGGTGCGCCAACGATCTTCTGGCCAGCTGGAATGAGCTTGCCATCGGTCGTTTTTACGCCGCCAACTGCTGGGGCCACCAGTTCGACGATCGTGCCTTCCGCTTCCGCAGCCTGCATCAGGGCGGCGAGCATGTCCGCATCGGTGCCATCGGTTACGAGCACACCCAGCTTGCGGCCCTTGAACGTTTTCGGGCCATTCTTGAGGATGCTGAGCGGGTTCGAAGTTGGAAGGTCCGTCAGCGGTGTGCGGGCAGCCGGGGCGGGAGATGGCATCTTTTCCAGACGCAGACCTTTGGCTACATCTTTGGCGAGCTCTTCATCGACATTCAGCAGATGAGCGACGACGCGGGCACGGATGGCCGGGGTGAGGCACTTGCTGAGTTCGAAGACGAAGGCGTTCTTGATATGCGTCTGCTCGGTCTGGGTCTGGCTCGTATAGAATTGGCGGGCCTGACTGTAGTGATCGGCGAATAGCTCGCCACGTTCACGGGTTTTGCGGCCGTTCAGTTCTTCCGCATAGGGCTTGTAACCGGTCTGCGGGTTTTCACGTGGTCCCATACCCCAGGAATTGGGCTCATAATTTGCACGTCCTTTCGGGTTGTGCATGGCCATGTGGCCGTCCTGCTGGAAGTTGTGGAACGGGCATTTCGGCGCGTTTATGGGGATATGCGTGAAGTTCGGCCCACCGAGACGCTTGGTTTGGGTGTCCAGATACGAAAAGTTCCGGCCCTGAAGGAGCGGGTCGTTGGTGAAGGCGATGCCGGGGACGACGTTTTGGGTGCAGAAGGCGACTTGCTCGGTTTCGGCGAAGAAGTTGTCCACTGTGCGGTTCAGTACGAGGCGTCCGATACGCCGGACGGGGACGAGTTCTTCCGGGATCAGCTTGGTCGCGTCCAAGATGTCGAAATCGAATTTATCGGCGAAGTCGTCATCGAAGAGCTGCACGCCGAGCTCCCATTCCGGGAAGTCGCCGGAATTGATGGCGTCCCACAGGTCGCGGCGGTGGAAGTCCGGATCGGCTCCGTTGATCTTGACGGCTTCGTTCCACACGACGGACTGCAAACCTTGTTTCGGCTTCCAGTGGAACTTCACATAGGTGGATTTGCCCTCGGCATTGACGAGGCGGAAGGTATGGACGCCGAAGCCTTCCATGAAGCGGAAAGAGCGGGGAATGGCGCGGTCGGACATGACCCACATGAGCATGTGGACGGTTTCGGGGGAGAGGGACGCGAAATCCCAGAAATTGTCGTGGGCGGACTGGGCCTGTGGGAAGCCACTGTCGGGCTCTTCCTTCACGGCGTGGACCATGTCCGGAAATTTGATGGCGTCCTGAATGAAGAAGACGGGCATGTTGTTGCCCACGAGGTCCCAGTTGCCTTCTTCGGTATAGAGCTTCACCGCGAAACCGCGCACGTCGCGGGCCACGTCGAAAGAGCCACGGCCGCCGGCGACGGTCGAGAAACGGACGAAGGCTGGAACGCGTTTGCCGATTTTTCCCAGAACGCTGGCGGTCGTGTAATTTGCGAGGGAGTCTGTCAGTTCGAAAAAGCCATGCGCGCCGTAGCCACGGGCGTGGACGACGCGCTCGGGGATGCGCTCGTGATCGAAGTGGAAGATCTTCTCGCGGAAATGGAAGTCTTCCAGAAGGGTAGGCCCGCGGGCACCGGCTTTCTCGGTGTTCTGATCGTCGGAGACGGGGACGCCCTGCTGGGTCGTGAGGGTCGGGGTTTCGCCTGACGCCACCTGATGGGTGCTGCCCTGTGGGCCGCGTTCGAAGGTCTGGTCGCCAATGGTGACGGTTTTGCGTTTGTCCGTGCTCATGAAATGCGCCTCTGCCTGTAGGTCCGAAAAAATACGGGGCTTCGGGAAGTCTGGATGATGAAGCTGCCCTTCCCGTTGGAAAGGCCGTGCCCCTTAAAAGGCGCTGTCTGGGGCAAGTGTTCCTGAAATAAATCCGGGAAATTTTCTGAACCTGTCCGGAAGACGGGCCGTTAAGTGCGGGAACTCTGTCCATGATGATACAGGAGTGTTTCCATGCCTGCTGATCCTCGTACCCGCTATCCGCGTCCGCCATTCCGGGGCCAGACGCAGAAATTTCCGGGTCTTTCAGAAAAGATGATTCCCCGGCCCGATTACGGCGAAGAAACCTATCAGGGTTCCGGAAAGCTCGCGGGGCTTGCGGCCCTCATCACGGGTGGTGATTCGGGGATCGGACGGGCAGTTGCGCTGGCATTTGCGCGTGAAGGTGCGGATGTCGCGATTTCGTATCTGGAAATGGAGGCGGATGATGCACGCGATATCGGGGAACAGATCAAGGCCGAGGGGAGGAACTGTCTTCTCTTGCCCGGAGATATCCGGGATGGCGCGCATTGTCGCGAGATGATTGGCAAGACCGTCGAGACGTTCGGGCGGCTTGATATTCTGGTGAATAATGCCGCCTTTCAGAAAGCACGCGCAAAGCTGGAAGAGATTTCCGATGAGGAGTGGAAGCGTCATTTCTCCACGAATACGGATGCGCTATTTCATCTAACGAAAGCGGCCCTGCCGCATCTTCAGGCCGGGGCGTCCATCATCAATACGTCCTCGGTCAATCTGAAGACGGCTCCGGAACTGCTTGTGCCGTATTCCATGACGAAGGCGGCGATTGCGAACTTTACGTCCAGCATGGCGCAGCAGCTCGCCGGGCGGGGGATCCGGGTCAATGCCGTGATGCCGGGGCCGATCTGGACGCCGTTCATTGCAACCGGAATGCCCGAGGAAGAGCAGGAGCATCTGGGCTCGGATGTGCCGCTGGGCCGTCCGGGACAGCCGGCCGAATTGGCGGGCGCTTATGTCTATTTTGCCGATCCGCTTAACAGCTACACCACGGGTGCGCTTCTGGCGGTCAATGGTGGCGTACCGATGATCTGAAGCGCATTTCCCGGATTCAGGACTGAGCGAACGCCTGCTCACCATCGAGCGGGCGTTTTTCCGTTCTGGGGCCGAAGATCAGCGTAACAGCCGCACCGGACAACAGGATCAGGGTTGTTAGGCCAAAAACACCCGGGAAACCGGCAAGTGGATAGAGCCAGCCGATCAGCGCGGGCGATGCGATGGCGCCCAGGCGGGCGATAGCCGAAGCCAGACCCATGCCGCGGGCACGCAGGGATGTGGGGAAGAGTTCAGGTGTGTAG
This sequence comes from Gluconobacter sphaericus, assembly GCF_016757795.1. Taxonomy (GTDB): domain Bacteria; phylum Pseudomonadota; class Alphaproteobacteria; order Acetobacterales; family Acetobacteraceae; genus Gluconobacter; species Gluconobacter sphaericus. The sequence continues at coordinate 1,342,829 of NZ_CP068419.1, forward strand.
GCGTAAATGCCGCCGAAAGTGCCGTTCATGAAGAAGGACAGTAGGATGCCGAAAAGCAGAACTTCGGTGGGCGTCTGGCTTGCAGCCATACCGATGGCGCTGACGGCTCCGGCAATCATGAACAGTGCCACCGTTCCGCGTCGTCCCAGACGATCTGTGAGGAGGGCGGCGGAGGCATAGCCGGGAAGCTGGGCAAAATAGATTGAGATGGCGTAGCCGAAGCTGCGGGTGACGGTCATGCCACGTTCGATCATCAGGGTCGGGATCCACGTGAAGAATGCGTAGAAGCTGAAGGTGATGGCGAGCCACATGGCCCAGCTCATGAATGTGGAGCGGCGCAGATTGGGGGCGAAGAGATCCCGGACCGGGCGGATGCTTGGGGCACCACGGTCGGTCGTTGTGGTCAGGCCTACGGCAAGGCCTGCGCTTTCTTCGATGTCGCCGACGATGCGGCAGGCTTCGGCTGTTTGGCCGCGCTCGTCGAGCCAGCGCGGGGATTCGGGCAGGGCGCGTCGCCACCATAGAAGCATCAGGACCGGAAAGCCCGTGAGCGCCAAGGCCCAGCGCCAGCCATCCGCTATGGCGGGCACGAGCATGAACCCCATGATGGCGGCGGTGACATAGCCGAAGGAATAGAATCCGGTGAGAGTTGCCGTGAACACGCCGCGATAGCGGGCGGCCACGAATTCGCTGAGATAGGGTGCGATGATGGTGGCTTCCGCACCCGCGCCGATTCCGGAGAGAAGGCGGCACAGGAAAAAGCCTGCAAACGAGGATGATCCGGCGGAGAGCAGGGAGCCGATGGCGTAGATGGCCAGGGCGCTCATCATGACGCGGCGGCGGCCGGAGCGGTCTCCCCACCAGCCGGAGAGCAGGGCGCCCAGGCCGTAGCCGAGATAGGTCGCACTTCCCAGCAGGCCGAGTTCTGGGCCGCTTAGATGCCATTGGCTTTTTAGCATCGGAAGCGCGAACGCTACGATCGCGGAATCGAGGCCGTCGAATGTGTAGCCGAGACCGCCGAGGAACAGCAGTTTCCAGTGGAAGCGGGTAAAGGGCAGGTGTTCGATGCGGGCGGCGATGCTCATCGGGTGGGGGATCTGCCGGAAACTGTGGAAATGAAACGCAAGCGTAGCGGTCCGCAAAGGGGCCGGTCCAGAGGGGCGGATTCCGAAAATGGTTGTGCCGGTGGCGGTTTTCCGCTACTTCGCGCCTCGCACAGGCACCCCTGGAGGTCTGTGTTGAGTGAAATTCAATACGCAGGAGCGTAACAGTGGCTAATTTGACGACACTTGCTGTCTCGACGCGTGCGAAGGCTGGTAAGGGGGCAGCGCGCGCAACGAGACGTGAGGGCCTCGTGCCGGCCGTGATCTACGGTGGCAAGCAGGAACCCTCCATCATCGCACTTGATCCGCGCGTGATCATGAAGGAACTGCATCGCGGTGGCTGGTCCTCCCGCGTGTATAACCTGGCTGCCGAAGGCGCAGAGCCGGTTGCAGCCCTGATCCGTGACGTGCAGCTGCACCCGGTCACCGATGCCCCGATCCATGTTGACTTCCAGCGCGTTGCTGCCGGCACCAAGGTTCACGTCGAAGTCTCCATCGCATTCGTTGGCGAAGAGAAGTCCCAGGGCATCAAGCGCGGTGGCGTTCTGAACGTGGTGCGTCATTACGTCGACGTGCAGGCTGATCCGGCCAATATTCCGGAGCACTTCACGGCAGACCTGAGCGGTCTGGACATCCACGAAAACGTGCGCTGGACGGACCTCAAGGGCACCGAAGGCGCCGTTCTGGCCAGCGGTCAGGCTGTGGACATGGTCATCGCGTCCATCGCCGCACCGACGATCGATGCCGAAATGGAAGCCGAAGCTGCTGCCAAGGCCGCTGCTGAAGCTGCTGCTACGGCAAAGCCCGGCGCAAAGAAGAAGTAAGTCATGAGGCTCTGGACCGGTCTCGGCAACCCCGAGCCGGGGATGAGCCGTCATCGACACAATATCGGCTTCATGGCGGTCGACGAGATCGCCAGGCGCCACGGTTTTTCGCCGTGGCGCAAGCGTTTCCGGGGGGAGACCTCCGAAGGCGTCATCGGGGGGCAGAAGATCCTGCTCCTCAAGCCGATGACGTATATGAACCTGTCAGGCGACAGTGTTCAGCAGGCCGCGCAGTTCTTCAGGATTGCGCAGGATGATATCACCGTATTCCACGACGAACTCGATCTTGCCTTCGGCAAGCTGCGCATCAAGCGTGGCGGTGGTGCCGCCGGGCATAATGGCCTGCGTTCCATGGATAAATGTCTGCCGGGGCCGGATTACTGGCGTGTACGGATGGGGATCGGTCATCCGGGCCACAAGGACCGTGTGACTGGTCATGTTCTGGGCAATTTCGCCAAGGCGGAAGAGCCGGAGCTGGAGCGCTGGCTTGTGGCCATCGCTGATGCGGCACCCCTTCTGGCGAAGAAAGAACACGAAGCTTTCATGACGAAGGTCGCACTGCTGGCTGCTTGCTGCTTGAGGGGCTTGCGGTTGAGTGGCTTCTCAGGACCGGTCGGATGAACAGGGCAATGACATCCATCAGGACGTCAGATCCCATTAGCCGGATCAGCAGTGTTTCAATCCAGAATGCTGGGTAGAAGCCAGAGGGTTATGACGCTGCCTAGATCGAAGAGTATGATGCTCTGGATCAGCCATTTGAAATAAAGCTGACGCCGTTTGGCGGTCCGGGAGTGAGGTGCTTCCAGTCCCGTATTTCCGTATTCCTGTGGAGCTGTGGTGGATGCAGGCGTCCAGCAGGGCCGTGGGCCTGATCTAGCAGAGGGGGTGGCGGGTTGATATGACAGCGGCGTTGTGACTGCTGTTTCCAAATTTGAGCCTGTCATTCATCCCCTTGCGCTTCTGTAGTTTGCTGCGGTCCTGTCTGCTCCTGACAGCGCAGGGGCGTGCGGTTTTGAAGGCGCATGTCCGGGCTTTGCTGGATCTGCTAGGAATCGTGAGCTGAAAAGTCTGTTCGCGACGGGAAGTGGTTGTGAGCCTCTCCGGTTTCTGCGAACACAGGGCAACGGAATTTTCTAGAACGGATCGTTCGCGTCTGAACGGTCTTCAATGATGATGGAGAGCACGAATGGGTTTCAATTGCGGCATCGTTGGTCTGCCTAATGTCGGCAAGTCCACGCTGTTCAATGCCCTGACGGAAACGGCTGCTGCACAGGCTGCGAATTACCCGTTCTGCACCATCGAGCCGAATACCGGCCGTGTGGCTGTGCCGGATCCACGACTGGATGAACTGGCGCGGATCGGTAAGTCTATCCGCAAGGTACCGACGAGCCTTGAATTCGTGGACATCGCCGGTCTGGTCCGTGGTGCGTCGAAGGGTGAGGGGCTGGGAAACCAGTTTCTAGCCAATATCCGAGAAGTCGATGCTATCGTGCACGTCCTGCGCTGCTTCGAAGACGACGACATCACGCATGTCGAGGGTGGCGTTGATCCGGTTCGGGACGCGGACATCATTGAGACTGAGTTGATGCTGGCTGATCTGGAAAGTCTGGAGAAGCGTCAGGTCGGTTTGCAGAAGCGGGCTCGTGGCAATGATCGTGAGGCTCAGGCTCAGCTTGAGCTGATGGAGCCACTGCTGGCAGCTCTGCGTGACGGCAAGCCGGCCCGGACGGCTGTTCCGAAGGGGCAGGAAGCAGAAGCGTCCCGCCTTCAGCTCCTGACGACGAAGCCGGTTTTGTATGTCTGCAATGTCGAAGAAGCCTCGGCGTCCACCGGTAACGCGTTTTCGGAAGCCGTGCGCAAGCGGGCCGAAGCCGAGGGGGCGGGTGTTGTCGTGGTGTCGGCCGCGATTGAAGCGGAAGTCAGCCAGTTGCCGCAGGAAGACCGCACGGAGTTTCTGGACGGTCTGGGTCTGACGGATAGCGGGCTGGATCGTGTCATTGCAGCTGGTTACAAGCTGCTGGGTCTGCGGACGTATTTCACGGTCGGACCGAAGGAATCCCGCGCCTGGACGATTACGGCCGGGACGAAGGCACCTCAGGCCGCTGCTGTCATTCACAACGATTTCGAGCGTGGCTTCATCGCCTGCGAAACCGTGGCGTTCGACGATTACGTGGCCTGCAATGGCGAGGCCGGGGCCAAGGAAGTTGGCAAGCTGAGGATCGAAGGCAAAGAATATGTGGTGCAGGATGGTGACGTCCTGTTGTTCCGGTTCAATGTCTGAGGCCGAGCACATTCTGGACGGTCTGGCAGAGCATGCTCGCCGGGCCAGCCGGAGTTTGGCGCGGGCGAATGCGGAAACCCGCAATCATGCGCTGTCCGAGGCTGCGAGAGCCCTGAGGGGCCGGTTGGAGGAGATCGTAGCTGCCAACCAGAAGGATCTGGCAGCGCTTTCCGAAGATCGGAACGCGGCGTTCCGGGATCGTCTGACGTTGACGTCGGAGCGTGTCGAGGCGATGGCGCGCGGTCTGGAAGACGTGGCACGTCTGCCGGATCCGGTTGGGCGGGTTCTGGCGGAATGGGACCGCCCGAACGGTCTGCATTTCCGTCGGGTGGCGACGCCGCTTGGCGTGATCGGCATGATCTATGAAAGCCGGCCCAATGTTGGGGCTGATGCTGCGGCCCTGTGTATCAAGTCCGGCAATGCGGTCATTCTGCGCGGTGGTGGGGAAAGTCTTCATTCCGCGCGGGCCATTCAGGCCGCGATGGAAGACGGTTTGCGGGCAGCGGGGCTGGATGAAGCCTGTGTGCAGATTTTGCCGTCTGCCGATCGGGCTCTGGTCGGGGCGATGCTGCAGGCTTCGGGAAAGATTGATCTGATCATTCCGCGCGGCGGCAAGTCTCTTGTGGAGCGCGTGCAGCGTGAGGCCCGCGTGCCGGTTCTGGCGCACGCGGACGGCCTGAATCACACCTACATTCATGCGAGTGCAGATCCGGCGATGGCCCGGAAGGTGCTGCTGGATGCGAAGATGCGGCGGACGGGGATCTGTGGTGCGACGGAGACGCTGCTGATCGATGCGGCGATTGCGCCGACGCTGTTGCCCTTGCTCGTTGAAGATCTGGCCGCGAAGGGATGTACGTTTCGGGCAGATGACCGGGCGCGTGTGATCGTGCCGACGCTTGCGGCTGCCTCGGCTGATGATTTCAACACGGAATGGCTGGACGCCGTGCTTTCGGTTGTCGTGGTGGACGGGGTTGAAGATGCTCTGGCTCACATCGCGCGGCATGGAAGCTCGCATACCGAGGCCATTATCGCCGAAGATCTTGAAGCCGCGGCGGAGTTTCTCAACGGAACGGATAGCGCGGTTGTGATGTGGAATGCGTCTACGCAGTTCTGTGACGGTGGGGAGTTCGGCTTCGGTGCGGAAATCGGCATTGCGACGGGGCGGATGCATGCCCGTGGGCCCGTCGGGCTCGAGCAGCTGACATGCTACCGGTACGAAGTGATCGGCACCGGGCAGGTGCGGGGCTGATCAGTATTCCGACGTCTGGTGATGGCCGGAATATGCGGATCGGTCTGCTGGGTGGGTCTTTTAATCCGGCGCATGTGGGTCATCTCATGCTGGCGCGGCGGGCCTTGCGGGCTTTGCGCCTGGATCAGGTGTGGCTCATGGTCTCGCCAGGGAATCCGCTCAAGCCCCGTAAGGGCATGGCGCCGTTCAGGGTGCGTCTTGCCTCTGCGGAGCGGATTGCAGACGGACGGCGAATCGTTGCGACGGATATCGAATCGCGGCTTGGGCAGCGCTTCACCGTAAAAACGGTCGGATTGCTGAAGCAGCGCTTTCCGCATGTGCATTTCGTGTGGCTGATGGGGGCGGACGGTCTGGCACAGCTGTCGCGCTGGAAGCGCTGGCGGCGGTTGGCTGCGATGGTTCCCATCGCTGTTCTCCCGCGTCCAGGCAGTGTTTCGCCAGCCCTGCGGGGGGCAGCAGCGTCCGTTTTGCGGCATCAGAGACGGCCCTCACGGGAATCTCCCGTGCTTGCGGAGCGAAAAGGCAGCGCATGGACGTTCCTTTCTGCGCCGCAGAACGATATATCGGCTACAGCGTTGCGTGAATCCGGCCAGTTTCGTCCGGAATCCGATCAGGAGTAAAAACCATCACCAAGACGACCTCTCCCGAATCGCAGGCCAAAAAGCCTGTGCGCCGGAAAACCAGCTCCCCCGATGCGGCACTGGCCGAGGCTGCCAAGGTGCCGGGAACGGCTCGCAAGAAGGCCGCAGTTGCCGGACCGAAGAAAACGGCCGTCAAGCGTGAAGCTGTGCAGCCGGATCTTCTGACCAATATGCTGACGGTCATCACCACGAGTCTGGACGAAGACAAGGGTGAAGACATCGTTGTGCTGGACTTGGTCGGCCGTGCGAATTTTGCTGATCGTATGGTCATTGCGACCGGTCTTGCGGACCGCCAGATTTCCGCGATGGCGCATCACATCGAGAAGAAGCTCAATGAGATCGGCATCAAGCGTATTCTGATCGAAGGCGCGAATGGCAGCGATTGGGTTCTGATCGATGCCGGCGACGTTGTTGTGCATCTCTTTAAGCCCGAAAGCCGCGAGCTTTACGGTCTTGAGCGTATGTGGGGCGCCGATCTGGATGGCAGCGAAGACGAAGTTGCTGTTGGACAGGATGAAGAGCAGGACTGAATGAAGCTGGTCGCAATCGGCCGGCTCAAAGCCGGGCCGGAGCGCGAACTGTTCGAGCGTTATGCGGGCCGGATAAGGCCCGCTTTGACGGTGACGGAACTCGCGCCGTCAAAAGGCAGCGTCCAGGAGCAGAAGCGCAAGGATGCTGCGGCTCTTCTGGGGGCCTGTCCTGACAATGCCCTGATCGTGGCGCTGGACGAAGGCGGTAAAACGCCTGACAGTCTGCGTTTGGCGGAAATGCTATCTCGCTGGCAGGAAACCGGGCGTCCCATTCATTTTCTGATCGGTGGTGCGGAAGGGTTGGATTCAAGCGTGATCCAGCGGGCCGATTCCGTGATTTCTCTGGGGAAACTGACCTGGCCGCACATGTTGGTCAGGGTTCTGATCGCCGAGCAGGTGTTCCGGGCTCAGGCCATCAATGCCGGCCATCCCTATCACAGGGAAACACGACCAGACTGAAGCTGATCGTCAGGCTGTATCAGCGAATCGAACGGTTGGGAGCGTCCGAAGTGAAGGCATCGTCCGGAGCCTCGGCCACTTCTGTGCTGCTCATTGGATGGCTCAGTGCGTCAGAACCGTTCAGGACGGCGCGATGACGGAAACCTGAGACATTCGAAGCGCGTGCCATCACGATATGTGGAGCCGGATTGCGGTCGCCATCGTCGGAATGGGGGTAGATGAAACCGTAGGTTGGATAGATGCTGCCAAGGCGGCCGCTGCGATCGTTGAGGGCGACGCGGACTGCGCTCCAGTCATTGTTGGGTGAAACGTCAACGACGCGCACGTTATGTGCGATACCGTTGGAAGCCCAGTGGGACTGGTCGATATAGATTGTGCGGCTGTCTTCCACCGAACGGACTACGGCGACATGGCCGAGCGGCATGCGGCGGATGGCGCGGAAATTCAGGACCGAACCGGCCTGCGGGGTGGAGCCGCGGGCATAAACGCCAGCGGCATTGTACCACCAGTCACGCGCATTGCCGTGCAGAACGACTTCTGACGCCGTCTTGGCGTAAGCGACGCATTGAATGACGTGAGTATAAGAATGTCGATGGTTGCTGGAACGGTGGCTGTGAAAAACGGTCCGTCCGTGGTGACCCGAACTGTGACGGGCCTGAGCCTGTCCCGAAAAGAATGCGATCGCGGAGAGCGCCAGAGCAGAGAAAAAGGTTTTCCGGCAACTGTTATGCTTCACGATCTTTAGGATCCTGATTGGTTGTGTGTTGTTCGGGTTACAGGGAGGTAACAACCTTCCTGCAACCCTGACAAGAGCAGAATGCAGGCCTCTGGGTTAAATTTTCATTTCTAAAGAAAATATTTTTGACACCACACTCTGCTGTATTCTCGCCATAATCGTCCGATTCAGATCACTTTGTTGTCGTGAGCATGATTTCCACGAGGATTTTCGGGTCCGCCATGACGGCCTGAACGCAGGCACGGGCAGGGGCCATGTTCTCCGGAAGCCATGCGGACCAGACCGTGTTGAGGGCGGTACGGTCTGCGATGTCCTTCACCCAGATCTGAGCCTGAAGGATGCGGGTCTTGTCGGTGCCATGCACTTCCAGGATTTCGTCGAGCTGGTCGAGAACGCTCTTGGTCTGTTCTTCGATTCCTTTGGACAGATCAGCTGCGACAACGCCCTGCGTGAAAATGAAGCCGTGATATTCAACGGCCTTGGAAAGAATGGCGTTCGGTTCTGTGCGGATGATGCGGCTCATGATGACACCTCGTGTGATGGGGAAAGGTGGAGAGTGACCTTCCTGTGAAAAGGGGTCAATGATCCGTGGTGGCTGGTGTCAGGCGGATGCCGGGTCTCACTTGTCGCGCAGGGATTGACGCTGTATCGCCACATCAGAACGGACCGTCTGGAAGGGGGAGCTGTGACTCCTTTGTATGCGAAGCGGGTGCCGGTAACGCCTTTACGGCAGAACTGCACCATTCTCTCGAATGATGAGGCTCGTGCGGTTGTGGTGGATCCCGGCGGAGATGTCGGAGACATCCTTCAGCATCTGGACGGGATGACCATTGAGGCTATTCTCCTAACGCATGGTCATCTGGATCATGCCGGTGGCGCGGCTGCTTTGAAAAGAGCTGTCGAAAAACAGCAGGGTCAGCCTGTTCCTGTTATAGGGCCGGACCGGCGGGATGAATTCTTGCTGCAGAGCATCACCAAACAGGCGGCTGCTTTCGGAATTCCGGGCATGGAGAATGTTGCGCCGGATCGTTTTGTGGAAGGCGGAGAAGTCCTGCATCTGCTGGGGCAGGATCTTCATGTTGCGCATGTTCCCGGCCATACGCCAGGGCATGTCGTCTTTGTGGATCATGATAACCGGCGTGTGCTGGCGGGCGATACGCTGTTCCGGGGGACTGTCGGCCGGACGGATTTTGCGTATGGCGATTCACAGGCGCTTGTTGAGGGTATTCGCAGACATCTTCTGACGCTGCCTGATGATACGGTGGTTTTGTGTGGGCACGGGATGCCGACGACCATCGGAGAAGAGCGCCGGGCCAATCCCTTCCTGATTTCCTGAACCTGAAGGTCATATTATGCGAATTTTATGCTGTGCGCTGGTGGCGGCGCTAGGAATGAGTGCTGGCGTTGCGAAGGCGGAGGAACCGATCACGCAAGCGCAGGCCCGTCTGCCAATCGCGCCTTTGACCATTACGACGCGAGATGGCCAGAAGCATGAGTTTACGGTGGAACTGGCCAAGACCTATCGTCAGCAGGAAGTGGGTGAGATGTTCCGCAAGCATCTTCCCGAAAACGAGGGAATGCTGTTCATGTGGGCAACGCCTCAGGTTTCGGACATGTGGATGCGTAATACGCTTGTGCCGCTGGACATCGTGTTCATTGATTCAACGAACCATATCCATGCCATTGCAGAGAATGCTGTCCCTCTGAGCGAGGCAATCCTGCGGAGCGACGGTGTGGTTGCCAATACGCTTGAACTGGCAGGGGGCGTTACGGCGAAGCTGGGAATCCGGGTGGGCGATGTTGTTACCAGTTCCGCGCTGAAGTATTGATGATCCTGTGAAGGTTCTGG